>JAGXHP010000162.1 GCA_024636135.1 Chloroflexota bacterium | reverse complement strand
GATCACCGCGGCCGGCGCCGGCGATCTTCACGCTCGTTACGAGGCCCTCCGGGTCGAACTCGCTGCCGCGGGGCTGTTCGAGGAGTCGCGCAAGCGCGCGATCCCGCGCTGGCCACGCCGCATCGGCGTCGTCACCTCGCCCGTGGGCGCCGTGTGGCGCGATATCAACAACGTGCTGCGGCGGCGCTACCCGCTGGTCGAGGTGATTCTGTCACCGACCGTGGTCCAGGGCGCGACGGCCGCGCCGGCCATCGTGCGGGCACTGAAGCGCCTGTACGCCCAGCCCGACCTCGACACGATCGTGCTGGCCCGGGGCGGCGGCTCGCTCGAGGACCTGTGGGGCTTCAACGACGAGCAGGTGGTACGGACCGTGGCCGCCGCTCCGGTTCCGATCGTGGTGGGCGTCGGCCACGAGTCGGACGTGACGCTCGCCGATTTCGCCGCCGACCTGCGGGCGCCGACCCCGAGCGCGGCCGCCGAGCTCGTCACCCCCGACGCCACCCAGCTCGCGGCGGTTCTTGCCCGCATGCGGGATCGCGCCTCGGCCGCGCTCCTGGGGCGCGCATCCGAGCATCGTCGCCGCCTGGACGGCGAACGTCGCGCACTGGCGGGACTGGCTCCCGACATCGGCGCCGCCCGCCAGCGGACCTCGGACCTGCTGGAGCGCGGGCTGCGCGCCGTGGACCGTCGCCTGGGAGAGGGACGGATGGAGGTCGCCGCCGCCGAGGCCACACTGCGGACCCTGTCGCCGCTCGCGACGCTCGAGCGCGGGTATGCGGTGGCGCGGACCTCCGACGGGCGGATCCTGCGTGATGCGACCCGTGTCGCCAGCGGCGACCCGCTGCAGGTCATCGTCGCGCGCGGTACGGTGGACACGCGCGTGGAGGGGACCAGCGCGAATGGCACCGAGGAGCTGCTCGCATGATCGATGACCGCGGCCTTGACGCCCTGAGCGACGAGGACCTGGCGACGCGTCCGTTCGACGAGCTGGTGGCATCGCTCCAGGCCACCGTGCAGCGGCTCGAGGGCGGGAGCGTCGGTCTCGAGGAGAGCATCGAGCTCTATCAACGCGGTCTTCGCCTTCACGCCGCGTGCGACGCACGACTGCGCGACGCTGAGCTGAAGATCACCGAGCTCGGGCGTCGTGGCGTCGCCGGAGCAGAGCCCGAGGCAGAGACCCCGCCCGAAGAGTGACCACACGGATTCGGCCCATGCGGACCGAGGACCTCTCGGCCATCGCCAGACTCACGACGCAGCTGGGCTACCCGGTCGACGAGGTCGAGATGACCGCTCGCGCATCTCCGCTGATCGATCGGCCCGACCACCTGCTGCTCGTCGCGACTGACGCCGACGACCGGCCAACGGGCTGGATCCACGTGGTCCGCTACGAAACGCTCGAGGCGTCCGAGCGGGCGGTCATCGCCGGCCTGGTCGTCGACGAGCGGATCCGGTCGTCGGGCGTCGGGAGCGACCTCGCGGCCGCGGGCGAGGAATGGGCCCGCTCGGCCGGCATCCCCGCCATGCTCGTGCGGTCGCGCAGCACGCGCAGGCGTGCGCATCGCTTCTACGAACGTATCGGATACGTGGAGATCAAGCGCAGCCACATCTTCGAGAAGCCTCTCGTCTGAGCCGGGACGGCCTCGGGGGCGGGGCTGCGCCTCCACCCCTATACTTTCGTGCGACCTGCAGAGGGCAAGTTTTTCCGGTGACCATGCTCGAGACCATCCGCGACCCGTCGCAGCTCCACGGCATGACGCCGGAGCAGCTCGATGCGCTGGCAGGCGAGCTGCGCGAGAAGATGATTCGCACCGTCCACGCGACCGGCGGCCATCTCGCGAGCTCGCTCGGCGTCGTCGAGATCACGCTTGCCCTGCACCGCGTCATGGACTCTCCACGCGACCGGATCGTGTGGGACACCGGTCACCAGGCGTACGCCCACAAGCTTCTCACCGACCGCTTGGACCGCTTCGACACCCTGCGTCAGCTGGGCGGCGTCGGCGGCTTTCCGCGACGCAGCGAGAGCGAGCACGACGTGTTCGACGGAGGGCACGCCGGCACCGGCGTCAGCATCGGCGTCGGCCTGGCGGCGGCGCGCGACGTGCGCCCGCGGACCGATCCCGCGTCGCGCCAGCGGATCGCCGTGTGCGTGGGTGACGCTGCGGTCGGCTCCGGCCTGACGATGGAGGCGCTCAACCACCTCGGCCATACGCGGCATCCCCTGCTCATCGTCCTCAACGACAACGAGATGAGCATCAGTCCCTCGGTTGGTGGACTATCGACACGGCTCAACAAGATGCGTCTGTCGCGTGCCTACCAGGAGACGAAGTCGGTGACGCAGCGCGCCCTGCCGCGCGTGCCGGTCATCGGCAAGCCCGCATTCGAACTGCTGGCGTGGGCCAAGGAGGGCTTCAAGCGCAGCTGGGCCAAGGTCGGATTCTTCGAGGACATCGGGGTGACCTACATCGGCGTCCTCGACGGGCACAACCGCGAGGAGCTCGAAGATGCGTTCGAGGCGGCGTTCCAGCTCCGGGCGCCCGTGCTCGTCCACGTCAAGACGGTGAAGGGCAAGGGCTATGCCCCGGCCGAGCAGGACTCGATGAGCTTCCACGGGGCGAGCCTGCCGCCGATCGACCTGTGTCTGATCGACCCGACCGAGGAGCCCCTGCCGCCCGAGGGGAACGGGAAGCGCAAGCCGAAGTCGTACACGCAGACCTTCGTCGAGGAGCTCGTCCGCATCGGCGAGGCCGATGAGCGCGTGATGGCCATCACCGCCGGCATGCCCACCGGCACCGGCCTGTCGCGCTTCGCGGACCATTTCCCGGCCCGCTTCTCCGACGTGGGCATCGCGGAGCAGCACGCCATGACGATGGCCGCGGGCCTGGCCCTGGCGGGGATGCGCCCGGTGGTGGCCCTGTATTCGACCTTCGGCCAGCGCGCGTTCGACGGCCTCGTCCACGACGTGTGCCAGAACAACCTGCCGGTGATCATCGGGCTCGACCGCTCGGGACTCGTCGGCGAGGACGGCACCAGCCACCAGGGCATGTTCATGCTGCCGGCAATGCGATCGCTGCCCAACCTCGTGATCGGGTCGCCAAAGGACGAGCAGGAGATGCGAGACCTCGTCGCCACCGCACACGCCCATGACGGGCCGATCGCACTGCTCTATCCGCGAGATGCGGGCGAGGATCTTCCCGACCGCGCCGGCGAGCCGCTCGAGATCGGCCGCGGGGAGCTCGTGCGATCCGGCGAGGACGTCCTGCTCGTCGGCTTTGGGCCGATCGTCCAGCGACTCCTGGCCGTCGCGGAGCAGCTCGAGCAGGACGGCGTGTCAGCCGCCGTGATCAACGGCCGCTGGGCCAAGCCGCTGGACGAGGGGCTGATCGCCGAGCACGCGGCCGGCAAGCGGCTGGTGGTGACCGCGGAGGAGTCGGCAGCGATGGGCGGGTTCGGCGACGGGGTGCTCGACGCCCTCAACCGCGCCGGTGTGCACGTGCCGCTCAAGAAGATCGCTCTCGCCGATGGCTTCGTGCACCACGGAGCGGTCAGCGACCTTCGTGTCCAGCAGCGGATCGACGCCCCCGGCATCCTCGGCCAGGTGCGCGAGGCGCTCGGTGACACGACGCCGCCGCGAACGCCCGACGCCAGGGTCTCGGCAGCCTGACTCGGGCCGCCTTCGACCCTCGGTGAGGCGTACCCTCGCACCATGGCACGCCTGCGCCTTGATCAGTTGCTCACCGAGCGCGGCCTCGCGCGTTCACGGGCCGAGGCACAGTCCCTGATCCACGCTGGCGACGTCGAGCTGGCCGGGGTGCGGCGTCTCAAGCCAGGGCAGCTCGTCGCCGCCGACACCGAAGTCTCGTTGGTCGCGAAGAAGCGCTGGGCGAGCCGCGCCGGGGCGAAGCTCGAGGCGGCACTCCTGTCATTCGGGATCGACGTGACGGGGGCCGCCGCACTGGACGCGGGCGCATCGACCGGTGGCTTCACCGACGTGCTCCTCGAGCGAGGGGCGCGGGTCGTATACGCGGTCGACGTCGGCCGTGCGCAGCTGATCCAGCGCCTGCGTGACGACCCGCGTGTCGTGAGCATGGAGCGGACGAACCTGCGCGAGCTGCACGATCTGCCGGAGCCGGTCGACATCGCCACGCTCGACCTCAGCTTCATCAGCCTCCGCCTGGTGCTTCCATCGGTCCGAGCCCTGCTCGCCGATGCGGGCCGCGTCGTGGCCCTGATCAAGCCCCAGTTCGAAGCGGGACGCGACGACGTGCCGCGCGGGGGCGTGGTCCGCGATCCAGCGACGTGGGAGCGCGTGCTGATCGGCGTCGCGGCCGCGGCCGAGGAGGTGGGACTCCATCCGTGGAACCTCGTCCGGTCGCCGGTCACCGGGGCGGACGGCAACGTCGAGTTCCTGGCCGAGCTTCGGACGATCGATGGCGGCGATGGGTGGGCTGGGCGCGTCGCCGATGAGATACGGGCGACCTGAGGCCACGGCTGTACCACGCGCGTACTACGATCAGCACGTGAAGCGCAGAGGCGCGGCGTCGCCATCGGTCGAGCAGCTCGGCATCGGGTTCGAGGGTGTCGAGGTGGTGGAGCCGCCCGTTCACGAGCCCGCCCCGGACACGATGCGCCAGATCGTGAGCCTCCGCATGCCCGACGCGCTGCTGGAGCGCGTCGAGGAGGCAGCCCGCTCCCGCGGAGTCTCCCCGTCGAGCCTCATGCGGGCGTTGATCGCCGCCGGGCTGGATCGCTCGTATGCGGCCGTGCGTGAAGGGGGCGGTCCACGCGACCTCGCGGGCGAGGTGGCGGCCCTGGGGGCTCGGATCGATGCACTGGCCCGCGCGATCGAGGGCCGTGACGGGAGCGACGACGCCTGATGGACCTCCGCCGCATCGGCTTCGTCTTCAATCCGTACAACCTCGAAGCCCGAGCCGTTCTCGAACGCGCCCATGCCTGGTGCGCGGCCCACGGCGTCGAGGCATGGGACGCCCCTGCTGAGAGCGGCGACGAGATCGCCGCGGGCTGCGAGGCGGGCACCGACCTCGTCTGCGTGCTCGGAGGCGACGGGACCTTCCTGCGCGGGGCGCGGGCCATCGGCGAAACGGGTGTGCCGGCGCTCGGCATCAACCTGGGACGCGTCGGCTTCCTGGCCAAGGTCGAGACCGAGGGTCTCGAGCAGGCCCTCGACCAGGTGGCCGCCGGCGACTTCAGCATCGAAGAGCGGTTCAGGATCGAGGCGTCCATCGTGCAGGCGGACGGAACCATCGCGGGCCGGCACGCCTGCCTGAACGAGGTTGTCGTCGCGCGCGGCCGGCGCGTCAGGATGATCCGCCTGGAGGTCGAGGTCTCCGGCAGCCACCTCGCCACCTATGTCGCCGATGCCGTCGTGGTCGCGACTCCGACTGGCTCCACCGCATACAGCTTCAGCGCCGGTGGATCGATCCTCGACCCGCGGCTGCGCAACATGATCATCACGCCTGTCGCGAGCTACCTGTCGCCGCTGCACAGCGTGGTCGCCGGCGAGGATCACGTGGTGAGCCTGACCCTGCGCGAGGCGGCCGACCCCGCGATCGTG
>JAGXHP010000161.1 GCA_024636135.1 Chloroflexota bacterium | reverse complement strand
GCGGCCGGCGGAGGTCGCGGAGCTCATGCGCGACGTTGGGCTGCACGACGTCGAATGGCGCCAGCTGGCGGCGGGCATGGTCACGCTCCATGCCGCGACGGTGGGCTGAAGCCATGCGCATCGTCCTCACCACCGAGTCATACCTGCCGTACCTCTCCGGCGTGACCGTGTCGGTGGACGCGCTGGCCCGCGGCCTCGGTGCGGCGGGGCATGAGGTCCTGATTGTCGCTCCCCAGCCGGCGCGCGGCACCGAGGTCGGAGGCGTCGGATCACCGGGGCCGGCGCCGACCATGGCCTGGCTGCCGTCGTACCGCCCGCCGGCGATTGCACCGCCGCGCTACCGCATGCCGTGGCCGATCCCGACGGCCGCAGGCTGGCGCACCGCCCGCGCTTTCGAACCGGACATCGTCCATGCACACTCGCCGTTCGCCAGTGGAGTGATGGCACGCCGCCTGGCCCGATCGTCGGGTGCGCCGCTGATCTTCACGCATCACACCCGCTTCGATGACTACAGCCACTACGCCGGGCCCCTTTCTGCGGTGGGTCGGCGGGTCACGGATGCGTGGCTTGGCGCCTGGTGGCGTGCCTGCGATGCGGTGATCGCCCCGTCGGACGAGCTGGCCGGCTGGATCCAGGACCGCATCGGCGATGACCGCGCATCGCGGATCCGTGTCATCCCGACGGGAGTCGACACCGACGGCATCCGTGCCCTGGCGCCCGTCGACGTTCACGCCATGACGGGCTGGCCTGTCGACTCGGTGGTGGTCGCGTCGCTCGGACGACTGGCACCGGAGAAGAGCCCCGAGGTTCTCATCGACGCCGTCGCCGGTGTCGCGGACCGCCATCTCGGGCTGCGGCTGCTGGTCGTCGGCGGAGGTCCGTCGGATGGCAGCCTGCGTGCCCGTGTCCTCGCCGCCGGCATGACGGATCGGATCCACTTCACGGGACCACTGCCGCGGATGGAGGCGCTCGCCACCGTGGCCGGGACGGACCTCTTCGCGTTCGCCTCGCGCTCCGAAACGCAGGGCCTCGTCCTGGCCGAAGCCCTGACCGCCGGCCTGCCCATCGTGGCGGTCGAGGGTCCGGGCGTGCGCGACTCGGTGCGCGATGGCATCGACGGCGTGGTCGTCCCGTATGTGCCGGCGGACACGTTGGTCGTCCGACTGGGCCAGGCCATTGCCACCCTCGCGGAGGACCCCGAGCGGCGAAACGCCCTCGCGCAGCGCGCAATCCGCGACGCGGCGCGATTCTCGTTGTCGCGGCAGGTTGCCGCGGTGGAAGACCTCTACCGCGAGGCGCGGGAGCGTCGCCAGCGGCAGGCATCGCCCGCCTGAGATATCGTGCCGCGGTGCGTCACCGTCTGCTGGCCATCATCGGCTATCCCGGTCACCTGCTGAATCGCGCCTTCGCGGGGGCGCTCGAGCGCATCGGGCTTGGCCGGCTTCCCGCAGCGCTGATCATCGGCCTTGCCATTGGCGGCCTGGCCGTGGCGAATGCGACCTCCACGGCTGCAGCCTACGAGCTGCGACCGGAGCCGATCCCGGTCACGGTCAGCGAGCTCGAAGCGGGCCTCGTGGCTTCCGGGCTGTGGGTCGTGTTCGATGCGGTCCTCGTCGACGGTCCGCACGCGACGGGGGTGGAGGTGTTCTCCGGACCGGAGTCGTCCACCGTCGAGCGGACGTACTACCTGGTGGCAGACCCGGCCGACCCCGACCGGGCGGTCGTCGTGCGCGCCAGGGGATCGATCGCCGGCTTCGACACGCCGGGAGCGCAGATGCGCATGGACGGCTCGATCACCGAGGACGCGTTCAGCATGCGCGCTCTGCTGGCGGACTGGGACCCTGCGGCGCGGCACCCCGCGGTCACCTTCGGGGAGTCGCGCTTTATCGCGTTCGAGTTCGCGACGCCGTGGCGCGAGCCGTCGTACCTCGGAGCGGTCCTGCTGGGCGCGGTGGCCCTGCTGCTGTTGGCGGGCGCCCTGGTGCGGCAGCCGATCCTGCGCATCGGCGGTGGTGGGACGGGTGCGCGAGGACGCACGCCGGTCGCGCTGGCCGTGTACGGAGAGCTGCCCACGCCGCGCGGTCCGGTGCGCCTGGCGGGAACCCCGGCGCGGCTGCAATGGATGAACGTTGAGGAGGCGGCGCGGCTTCGCTGGCGGTACTGGGGCGCGGCGCTGGGCGAGATCCGCGGCGTGGTGGAGTCCGCGGTCAAGGAGCATGGCTCCGAAGGCGAGCGGCTCGTGGTGCACGGTCCGACCGGCTCGCTGATCTGGCCGATCGAGAGCCCATCGGAGCTTGCCGTGCGGGTCGGTGACGCGTTCATGGGATTCCGCCGCTGGTCGGCGCTCAATGTCCGGGGGGAAGGCGCCGACGTGATCCTGACGTTTGCGGATCCCGCGTCCCGCGACGCGGCCGCCGTCGAGATCGTGGCCCTCGATCGTGGGTTGCCGGCGCCCTGATCCCTTGCGCCCCCATGGCGGGGGCGTACAATGCCGCGCATGCGCGTGAGTCTGGTGGCCCGCTTCGTCGCCCATCCATCCATCGATTTCGGCGTCGGGCGCCGCAGCGCGCACCGGCCCCGGCTCGGCCTGTCCGCGGCAACGACCGTCTACCATCGTCCGCGCCGCGCCCTGGTCTCCGCAGCGACCGTCCGCTCGCTGCGCTCGCAGACGAGCCGATTCCGGTTCCCGGCCGTCGGGCGCGCCACGCGCCTGCCGGCACGCCGTCCCGCGCTCCCGTACGGGGTCCCGCGCGCCCGACGCTCCTAGTCGTCCAGGTGCCGGGCCTGCGCAACGCGCGCGCCACGTCGTCCGGCGGCGTCGTCCACCGCATCGGGGACCTTGGCCCGGAAGTCGTGATCGTACATCGCCGCCGGCCACTGCTGTGGGCGCTGCCGAAGGGAACACCGGACGCCGGAGAAACCCTGGAGGAGACAGCCCTGCGCGAGACGCGCGAGGAGACCGGGCTCGATGTCGCCATCGAGGCTCCGATCACCTCGATCCGCTACGTCTTCGTCCGTGGATCGACGCGGTTCAACAAGACGGTGCACTTCTTTCTCATGCGCCCGACCGGGGGCGGCATCGAGCTCCACGACGCGGAGTTCGATGACGTGCGGTGGGCATCGGGTGCCGAGGCGCTCTCGCTGTTGACCCATGCGACCGAGCGATCGGTCCTCGAGCGCGCGCTGGCGATGCTGGCTGCAGCGGACGTCACGGAGGCGAGCGCATGACCGACGGCGAGCCCATGGAGCTGAAGCGCACCCCGCTCCACGACCACCATCGCGAGCTCGGCGCGCGGCTCGTGCCGTTCGCCGGCTACGAGATGCCGGTGCAGTACTCATCGATCATCGAGGAGCACCGCGTGGTTCGCAGCGCGGTCGGCCTGTTCGACCTGTCGCACATGGGTGAGCTCGAGGTGCGCGGTGACGAGGCAGTGGCATTCCTGCGCCATGCGCTCGTCAGCGACCCCGGGGCGCTCGAACACGGGCAGGCTCAATACTCGATGGCCTGCGATGCCGATGGCGGGATCATCGACGACCTCATCGTCTACCGGCGGGCGACCCACGAGTTCCTCGTGGTCTGCAATGCGTCGAACCGAGCGGCGGTCGTGGACCAGCTCGCGGGCCTGCTTTCGCGTGGCGACTTCGGTGTCACCGTCGCCGACCGCAGTGATGCCACGGCCCTCATCGCACCGCAGGGCCCGCACAGCGCTGCCCTGCTGGCGGAGCTGACCGACCTCGACCTCGATGCCATCGCCAACTACCGGTCGGCCGATGGCGAGGTGGCCGGGATCGCGTGCCTCGTCGCACGCACCGGGTACACCGGTGAGGACGGGTTCGAGCTGTTCTGCGATGCCGCGAAGGCCCGCGAGCTGTGGGATGCGCTTGCCACGGCGGGCGAGCGCCACGGTCTCCGGCCCTGCGGTCTCGGCGCGCGCGACACGCTCCGACTCGAGGCCGGCATGCCCCTGTACGGGAACGAGCTCAGCCGCGAGACGAACCCCTACGAGGTCAACCTCGGTCGAGTGGTCAAGCTCGAGAAGGGTGACTTCGTCGGTCGATCGGTCCTGGCCGCAGTTCAGCACACCGGTCCCGAGCGCAAGCTCATCGGCTTGCGCATGATTGAGAACGCCATCCCGCGCAGCGGCTATGCGGTCCGCGCCGACGGCTCGGACGTGGGACGGGTCACGAGCGGGACGCTGTCACCGACGCTGGGGGAGAAGATCGCGATGGCCCTGGTGCCGGCCGAGCTCGCCGGCGTCGGGAACGCCTTCGAGGTCGTGGTTCGCGAGCGCCCGTATCGGGCGGAGCAGGTAAAGTTGCCGTTCTACCGGCGCCCCCGCGGCTAGCCCCTCGCGCGCCACTCACTCGAGGAGGAATGACTCGCCCATGGCCTACCCCGACGACCTGCGGTACTCGCGGGAGCACGAGTGGGTCCGCGTCGACGGATCGCGTGCCACCATCGGCATCACCAGCTTTGCCGCCGATGAGCTCGGCGATATCGTGTTCGTCGAGCTTCCCGAGGTCGGGACCACGCTCACGCAGTTCGCCGCCTTCGGGGTGGTCGAAAGCGTCAAGGCGGTGAGCGACCTCTACTCGCCGATCTCCGGCGAGGTGCTGGAGACCAACGACGCCCTGCGAGAGACCCCCGAGCTGCTGAACGCCGACGCCTACGGCGAGGGCTGGATCGCACGCGTCGAGCTCGCCGACACCGATCAGCTCGATGCGCTGATGGATGCCGCAGCGTACGCGGAAGAGACCACCTGAGCGCCCCCGGATGAGCTATTCGCCCCACACCGACGCCGATCGCCGGGTGATGCTCGATGCCATCGGCGTCGAGTCGGTCGACGACCTGTTCGCCGATATCCCGGGTTCAGTCCGCGCATCGGAGTGGGAGGTGCCCCCGCCGCTCGTGGAACAGGAGGTCCGTGCCGAGCTTGCGCGCCTGGCCGGGCGGAACCGGATCCCGGAGGTGAGCTTCCTGGGCGCCGGCGTGTATCGACACCTGATCCCTGCCGTGGTGGGCGAGGTCATCGGCCGGCCTGAGTTCGCCACGGCCTACACGCCGTACCAGCCCGAGGTCAGCCAGGGGACCCTCCAGAGCATCTATGAGTTCCAGTCGCTGATCTGTGAGCTCACCGGCATGGAGGTGGCCACCGCGTCCCATTACGACGGCGCCACGGCGACCGCGGAAGCGGCCCTCATGGCCTGCCGCCTCACCCGCCGCGATCGAGTTGCCGTCTCGGAGAGCGTGAACCCCGACTACCGGCGGGTGCTCGAGACGTACTGCTCCGGGCCGGGGATCGAGGTCGTGACCGTTCCCGTCGACCTGGGGGACGATGGCGAGGGCACGACCGATCCCGCCGGAATCGCCGCCCTCGGGTCGATCGCGTGTCTCATCGCGGCGCAGCCCAACTACTTCGGTCAGCTCGAGCCGATGGCGGAGCTCGCTGAGGCGGCCCACGCCAGCCGGGCGCAGTTCGTGGCCGTCGTCGAGCCGACGTCGCTGGCCGTGCTCGAGGCGCCGGGAGACTACGGCGCGGATATCGTGACGGCCGAAGGCCAGCCGCTCGGCGTGCCGATGAGCTTCGGCGGGCCCTACGTCGGCCTGATGGCGGCACGCATGGCGTCGGTTCGCCAGATGCCGGGGCGCCTGGTCGGGGCGACGCGCGACGGATCGGGGAGGCGGGGATACGTGCTGACGCTCCAGGCCCGTGAGCAGCACATTCGGCGTGAGAAGGCGGCGAGCAACATCTGCACCAACCAGGCGCTCATGGCCCTGGCCGCGACGGCCTACCTGACCAGCGTCGGGCCAACCGGCCTGCGCGAGGTCGCCGAGCTCTCGGTGCACCAGGCGCGGCACCTGGTCGGGGCGCTCGAGTCGGCCGGCCTGGCCAAGCGTCGCTTCGGCGGCGTGTACTTCAACGAGGTGGCCATGCGCCTGCCGGACGCAGAGCGGCGCCACGCGGCGCTCGTTGACGGTGGAATCCTGGCGGGCCGTCTCCTCGGCATCGATGATCCGCGGCTGGCCGACACCATCCTGATGGCGACCACCGAGCTCACCACCGACGACGACATCGGGCGGTTGGTGGCCGGCCTGGCGGCAACGAAATGACCAGCACCGAGGCCCCGGAGCGGCCCGACACCTCCGGACGCGGCGCCGCGTTCTCGGGCGCGGTGGCCGGTGACGAGGGGTCCATCGTCGAGCCGTTGATCTTCGAGCGCTCGCGCGCCGAGCGACGGGCTGTGCGCTTCCCGAGCGCATCGGCCACCGCGCTGCGTGCGGCCGAAGGGCAACCGGAGATCCCGCGGAGCCTGCGGCGCGGCACCGCGCCCCGACTCCCGGAAGTCAGCGAGCTCGAAATGCTGCGGCACTTCAACCGGCTGGCCCATCTCAACCAGGCCATCGACCTGAACTTCTACCCGCTCGGCTCCTGCACGATGAAGTACAACCCGAAGGTCAACGAGTGGAGCGCTCGCCTTCCGGGCTTGGCCGAGTCGCACCCGCTCGATCCGGAAGCCCTGAGCCAGGGCAGTCTCGAGCTCATGTGGCTGCTGGGTGAGCTGCTCAAGGACATCAGCGGGTTCCCGGCGATCAGCCTGCAGCCGGCCGCCGGCGCACACGGGGAGCTGACGGGCATGCTCATGACGCGCGCCTACCATCAGTCGCGCGGCGAAGGAGAGCAGCGCACGAAGGTGCTGGTGCCCGACAGCGCCCACGGCACGAACCCCGCGACCGCGACGATGGTCGGCTACCAGACGGTGACGATCCCGTCGAACGAGCGAGGCGGCATCGATCTCGCGGCGCTGCGCTCCGCCCTCGGT
>JAGXHP010000160.1 GCA_024636135.1 Chloroflexota bacterium | reverse complement strand
CGTCACCCCGGGAGCCGATGAGGCCGCGGCCACGGCGACCGTTCCCTCCGCCGACGACGCGCCGATCGACGGCGCGCAGCTCGACGCGGCCATCCTCCGCTTCCTGCGCCAGTTCCCGAATCAAACCGTCGAGCTGACGCCCCTGGCGGATGAGCTCGGTGTGGACCCCGCCCGAGTACAGCTCGCCGTCGAGGATCTCGGCCGCCGCCGGATGGTCGTCGTGCCGTTCATCGAGCCGGGGGCGGCCGGTGGAGCGACGCTGACCGCCGTCGGACTGCGGTGGCTGATCGCTCGGGAGGGCGGATCGCCGGCGGACACGCCGACGGCCTTCAAGCCGGCCGAGGACCGCGTCCGCGCCGAGGACGAGGCCGCCCGCCTCCCCCGCGCGCAGGTCTACGGGCTCAAGAGAGGTTGATCGGCCGAGCCGTCTCCCTCCTCGGGCGGCTGCCCGGCGTCCTGTGGCGGCAGACCGTCGGGCGTCTCATGTCGCGCGGCGACGACACCCCGGAGCGCACCACCCCGGCGATCCAGCCCCAGGAGCCGCGCAGCGTGGCCGGCATCGCGTTTCGATCGAGCCTCGTGGTCATCGGCGTCGCATTCGCGGCCTACCTCGTCTACGAGCTGCGCCTCCTGCTCATCCTCGTCTTCCTCGCGGTGCTGCTGGCCGCCGGCCTGTACGGCGTGGCGCGATTCCTCGAGCGGTTCCTGCCACGGATCCCGGCGGTCCTCCTCTCGTACCTGCTGCTCATCGGGGCGTTCGGGCTGGCGCTGTTCCTCATCTTCCCGCCGCTCGTTCGCCAGGCCGTCGACCTCGTCGACGACCTTCCGAGCCTCGTCGAACAGCTGCGCGAAGGGGCGATCGGCCTGATCGACGGGATCGCCGGAGCGGGGCGCGGCGACGAGATCATCAACAGCCTCACGGCCGGGGCGGGGGACGGGCTCCCCGAGATCGGATCGCTGCTCAGCGTGCCGCTCACCCTGGCGGGGATCGTGGCGAACCTCGTCATCGTGCTGTTCCTGTCGGCCCTCATGCTCATCGAGCGTGACAAGTCGCGGGACTACCTCCTGCGCTTCGTCAGCGAGGAGGATCGCGACGCGGTCATGGACTCCGCGCGGCGCGCGCTCCTGAAGCTCGGGGCCTACGTCCGGGGCCAGCTGCTGGTGATGACGGTGATCGGCGTCGGGTCGGTCGTCGGACTCGTCGTGGTCGGATTCTTCGTGCAGGGCGAGCCCCTGCCGTTCGCGGTGCCGCTCGGCGCGCTGTCCTTCATCACCGCGGCGATCCCATTGGCCGGCGCGTTCCTGGCGGGCGGGCTGATCGTGCTCGTATCGCTCACCGTCTCGCCGCTCGCGGCGCTCCTCATGCTCGGGTGGGTCGTGGTCCTGCAGCAGCTCGAGGGTTCGGTCATCACGCCGTACATCCAGGGCAAGGTCGTGAACCTCTCGGCCGTCGTGGTCCTGCTGGCAGTGGTGGCGGGGACGTCCCTTGCGGGGATCGTGGGCGGCATCGTCGCGATCCCGATCGTGGCGGTGATCGACGTGATCATCCGCGATGTCGTGTTTCCGCTTCGGCGGCGCTCGGAGGCGCGGCGCGCCGGAGCCTGATCAGGCGGCGGTCACCTGGTTCCGGCCGGCGCGCTTGGCCATCGACAGGGCCACGTCCGCGGTGGCGATGAGCCCGTCGATCGACGCCTCCTCCGGTCCGATCGTGGCGACGCCCGCGCTGACGGTGCAGCGAATCGGCGCACCATCGTGGCCGACCACCGAGGCCTGGGCGAAGGTCGTTCGCACCTCTTCGGCGACGAGCTGCGCGCCCGCCTGATCGGCCCCGACCAGGACGGCGACGAACTCCTCGCCGCCGTAGCGCGCGACGATGTCGGCCCGGCGCAATCGTGACGCCAGGATCTCGCCAAACGCGGCGAGCACTCGGTCGCCGGTGGCGTGCCCTCGTTCCTTGTTGACGGATCCGAAGTGGTCGAGGTCGAAGAGGATGATCGACACCGCGAGCCGGCTCCCGTCGGGCTGGCGAATGCGCTGCGCGGAGAGCTGCTCGAGGGACAGGTCGAAGTAGCGACGATTGGGGACCCCGGTCAACGCATCGCGAATGGACCGCTCGTGGACCTGCCCGAACTCGTGTGAGTTCGTCAGGGCAAGGGCGCTCAGGTCGCACATCATGCCGATGGCGCGAACCTCATCGGGTGCGAACGGGTGGAGCAGGTCGAAACGCGCCATGCCGAGCGTCGCAACCACGGCCCCGTCACTGATGATCGGCGCGCAGGTGATGGCCATCGGCATGTCGGGCATGACGTCCTGCATGGTCTGTGCTCGGTCGGTGAGTGCGACGTGACCCAGGGTCATCGGGACACCATCCCGGATGACCGATCCGGTGATTCCATCGCCGGACTCGATGACGCGTCCGATGACCGCCGGGGCCCCGATCGCCGCTGCCACTGCGTGGGAGCTGGTGCCGGGGGTCGCTACCGTGAGCTGAATGACGTCGGCGCGAACGACGTCGGCCGCCGCCTGCACGATGTGCTGGAAGAGCGCTGCTTCGTCCAGCGACCTGGCGATCTCCCGAGCGAACGCCGTGACTCGCTCATAGCGCGATGCGCGTGCGGCCTCTCGCTCCATCTGCGCCGCCAGCGCATCGGCCGCGGCTCGTCGCTCGGCCATGGCGGTCGCCATGAGCGTGGATGCCAGGAACACGACGGCGATGAGCACCTGCGCCTGCCCGATGCGGACGCCGGGATCGGGGTTCAGCGCGGCGATGGGTCCGGATCCAGCGATCGTCCCTGCCACGGTCAGGATCGCGATGGCGAATGTGGCGAGCGCGGCACCGGCAGTCCCGAAGCGCACGCCGGCGATGACCACGAGGAGGAAGACCGGATAGGCGGCAAGGTGGATGCCGGACGTGATCGGGAAGAAGGCCAGCACGGTGATCTCGACCAGCAGGGCGGCCAGGAGGACCGCTTCCCCGATGCGCGGCCAGGAGATCGCACCGGGATGGCGCAGCGTGGACGGCACGAGGAACAGTGGCGCAATCGCCATGACTCCACCGGCATCGCCCAGGAACCACAGCAGCCAGGTGGGGAAGAACGGCGCTCCGGATCCCAGCGCGGCCGAAGCCGTCCCGATCGTCGCACCGATGGCGGGCGCCACGAGCACCGCGATCGCGAAGAACCGCCCGACGTCGCGAACCGTCGTCAGCCGGACGAAGCCGAAGGCTCGGAGACCCGCGGCCGCGAGGAGCGGTCCTGCCAAGTTCGCGATCACGAAGCCCACGGTCATGCCGGCGGGCATTCCGGCACTGAGGTTGGCAATCCACACGGCGACGGCAATCCCCATGAGCAGGGCCGGCCATCGCCGCGGAGCGCTGACCAGCAGCGCCCCGACCGCGATCCCCGCGGGGGGCCAGATACCGGCGATGTTCGCGGGCTCGAGGATGAACAGCAGACTGAGCCGCGCGGGCAGCGTGTAGGCGAAAGCGACGGCAACGGCCAGGACGGTCCCCCGCGCCTCGGTCAGGCTGCGGACGGCCTGCCACGCCGTTCTCCCGATCGAAGCCCCCTCGCTAAGATCCGCCATGCCGGCAGTGCCGGTGCGGGCTTCTTGCATGGGGCCATGGTGCGCGGCCGCACCGCCCACGGCCACCCGTACGATCGGGCTATCGGTCCAGGAAACGCCGTAGGAAGTGGGTGGTCTCCTCGTGCCGTGGGTCGTTGAGGACCTGTTCGGGCGGTCCCTGCTCGATCACCACGCCGTCCTCCATGAAGACGACGCGGTCGGCCGCCTCTTGGGCGAAATGCATCTCGTGCGTGACCACGATCATCGTCGTTCCGCTGTGCGCCAGGTCCTCCATCACGCCCAGCACCTCGCCGATGAGCTCCGGGTCGAGCGCGGACGTGGGCTCGTCGAACAGCAGCACCTTGGGCTCCATGCTCAGCGCCCGCGCGATCGCGACGCGCTGCTTCTGACCACCGGACAGGCGTGACGGGTACTCGTCGCGTTTCTCGGCGAGCCCCACGACCTCGAGGTAGTACTCGGCCCGCTCGATGGCGTGCTCCCGCGAATGTCCCAGCACGCGCGTCGGCGCCTCGATGCAGTTCGCCAGCACGTCCATGTGTGGGAAGAGGTTGAACTCCTGGAACAGCATCCCCGCGCGCAGCCTGATCTGCCGAATCTGCTCACGGTGCCGGCGGTCGCGCGCGTGGAGAGGATCAGCCTCCACGCGAACCTCGTCCACTTCGATCGCACCGACGGTCGGCTCTTCGAGGAAGTTGATGCAGCGCAGGAGAGTCGTCTTGCCCGATCCGGATCGGCCGATGACCATCACTGCCTCGCGCTGCCGAACCTCGAGGTCGACGCCGCGCAGGACGTGGTTGTCGCCGAAGTACTTGTGAATCCCCTCGACCTTGACGATCGGCTCGCCGATGTGGGACGGCAGCGAGCTCTCGGGCTGGTAGCCACTCGTGGCGGAAGCCGGTCGCACGCCGTGGTCGGGAGGCTCGGCGCCCGTCATCGGTCGCCTCGCGCCATGCGCTGCTCGAGGCGATCCTGGAAGTAGCTGAAGATGATGGTCAGCAGCCAGTACACGGCGGCGGCGATGAGCAGCGCCTGGAGCGTCTTGAAATCGCGCGTTCCCGCACGCTGAGCGCGCCACAGGAGCTCCTGGACCGCGATCGTGGAGATCAGGGCCGAGTCCTTGATCATCGCGATGAAGTCGTTGCCGATGGCCGGGATGACGATGCGAACGGCCTGCGGGAGGACCACGCGCCGCATGACGAGGGCCTCGGGCATGCCGAGAGCCTGGGCCGCCTCCCGCTGGCCTCCGGGAACGGCCTGGATCCCGGCCCGGAAGATCTCGGTCATGTACGCGCCGTAGTTGAAGCTCAGGGCAAGGATGCCGGCCGGGACGGCGTCGAGTCGAATTCCCATCTGGGGCAGCGCGAAGAAGATGAAGTAGATCTGGACCAGGAGCGGCGTGCCGCGCACGAGCGATACGTACAGCGACGAGATCGCGAACAGGATCGCGTTGGACGACATCCGCGCGATCGCACCGAAGATCGCGAGAAGTGTGGCGAGCACGATCGAGATCACGCACACGAGGATGGTGGTGCCGGCTCCACCGACGATGAACGGCGCCCAGGTGACCATCCATTCCGTGTCGATGTTGTCGGTCGCCCACAGGGCGGCGAGCAACGCCCCGACGAGTGCGACCCAGACCAGCGCGAACTGGCCACGGAACCACCGCCGTCGTTGTCGCTGAGATTCGATGATCTCGGCGAGGAGCGGGGGTGGCTGGATCGTGGCGGAAGGTGTGGTCACATCAGGCTCGGCAAGCTGTGCACCACGAACGCGGGAGCGCGGACCGATCCGCGCCCCCGTCGCCCGTGGTCAGCCCGTCACTCGCTCGAGGCGGTTCCCTCGGTCAGGTCGAGCCCGTACCACTCGTTGCTCAGCTCGGTGAGAGTGCCATCATCGTGCATCTCGCCGATGATGTTGTTGATCTCGTAGAGCAGCTCGTCGTGCGGCGGGCCGCTCTTGTCGATCGCCACGCTCAGCGGCTCGGCAAACACCGGATCTCCGACCGCGATGATCGGCACGCCCTCGTCGATGGCGCCCTGCACCGTCGTCGATGAGCTGATCCAGAGCGCGAACTCCTCGCGTCCCGCCCGGATCGCCTCTGCGCAGTTGGCATCGGTCGGCAGCGTCGTCGCCTCGGCACCGCCCGGCAGCTCGAATGGCAGATCCTCCACGCCGGTCACGCCCGAGGCCGTGCTCGCCGCCAGCTGGGCCGGTGTGTAGTAGTACGGCTGCGTGAAGCTCAGGATCTCCTTCCGATCCTCGGTGATCGTCATCGATCCCACGCTGATGTCCCAGCGCTCGCTCCAGTTGCCGGCGGTGATCGCGTCCCAATCGGGAGTCTCGAACTTGACGTCCACGCCGAGTCGCTCCGCGATCTCGGTCGCAACGTCGATGTCGAAGCCGACGAACGAGCCGTCGGGCTCGACGAACGACTGCGGGGCATAGTTCGGGTCGGTGGAGACGCGGATCTCGCCACGCTCCTTGATGAGCGCCAGCAGATCGTCGGGATTGCCGGCGTCCGAAGGCTCCTCGATCGGGTCGGCCTCGGAAATCGCGAGGTCGCCGGCGAGCCAGTCGAGGTACGTGGTCGCCTCGCCGACGCAGACGACGTTGGGGACGTCAGCCATGCCATGGCCGGACTCCGTCGGGTTGGCGCTGGCGTCGGCGCTCGCGCTGGCGTCCGGCGACTCGCCTGAGCCGCTCTGGCAGGCCGCGAGAATGAGCGCGGCTGCCGGCAGCAGCGCGAGGCGTCGCATGTTGAACATTCGTTCCTCCAGTGCGTTGGACAGCCCGAGGGGCGTCCTTCATCAAGTCGGTCGGGACGTTGTAGCACTTCACGACGTCGGCGGGCAAGGCGTCAACCCGCCGGGCAGGCGTCGGCGTCGCTACACTCCGTCGCATGACGACGATCTCGCGGCCGAACGCCGCACCGCTCAGCCGCGCGGCAACGCTGCCGTCCCGCTACTACTTGGACGCGGACATCCTGGATCGCGAGAAGGAGCGGGTCTTCGGCCGCACCTGGCAGCTGGTGGCGCGGGCCGAGGATCTCCAGCGCGTCGGCGACTTCGTGCCGGTCACCGTCCTCGACGAGCCCGTGGTCATCACCCACGGGCTGGATGGCGAGCTCAAGGCCTTCTACAACGTCTGCCGGCATCGAGCCGGGCAGGTGGCGCTGGCGAAGGGGAACCGGAAGTCGCTGCAGTGCCGATACCACGGCTGGACGTACGGGCTGGATGGCTGTCTGCGCGCCGCCCCGGAGATGGAGGCCACGGAGAACTTCGCGAAGGAGGACTTCGGCCTCGTCCCGGTCCGCGTGGAGCGCTGGGGGCCGTTCGTCTTCGTCAACCTGGCCGATGACGCGCCGCCCCTCCGAGACATGCTGGGCGACATCCCCGCGGAGGTCGCGCGCGCCGGCTACGACGTCGACTCCATGCGACTCGTCGAGCGGCGCGACTACGTCATCGAGTGCAACTGGAAGGTCTACGTCGACAACTACCTCGAGGGCTACCACCTGCCGATCGCGCATCCGCAGCTGTACAAGGAGCTCGACTACGACTCCTATCGCGTCGAGGAGTTCCGGTACTACTCGAAGCAGCACGCGCCGATCCGCGAGCTCAAGCCCGGCGAGGAGCTCGGACGCGACCGCCGATACCTCCGCACGCCCGATGGCGAAGAGGACGCGCTCTACTACTGGGTCTTCCCGAACACGATGTTCAACATCTACCAGGACAACATGTCCTCGAACGTCATCCTGCCGCTCGGCCCCGACCGGACGCTGACGATCTTCGAGTGGTTCTTCGCCGAGCCGGGGAGCGGGGAGGGCTGGGAATCGATGCAGCAGACGATCGCCTTCTCCGACGAGATCCAGCAGGAGGACATCGTGATCTGCGAGCAGGTGCAGCGCGGATTGCGCTCGCGGGCATATGACACGGGCCGCTTCTCAGCCAAGCGCGAGAACGGCGTCTACCACTTCCAGAACCTCGTCCGCGAGTTCCTCGGCGAGGACGCCTGAGGTTCGTCGGTCAGGCGCGCCCGTCGAGGTACGCGATG
This sequence comes from Chloroflexota bacterium, assembly GCA_024636135.1. GTDB lineage: Bacteria > Chloroflexota > Limnocylindria > QHBO01 > QHBO01 > JACDBZ01. Next base: position 8,979 of record JAGXHP010000160.1, on the reverse strand, counting down.
ACCGCCAGGACGCGGCGATTGTCATCGGGATGCTCCTCCAGGCCGAGCTTCGAGAAGATCGTCGCCACCTGGCCCTCGACCGTCTTCACCGAGATCGCGAGCCGATCCGCAACCGATCGATTCGACCGTCCCTTGGCGATGAGTGCCATGACCTCGCGCTCGCGCGGGGTGAGAACCGAGAGCCGTTCTGGGTCGCGCGGCCCCGCACGATCTCGTCCACCACTGATGGGTCGACACCCGGAGCGGCCCTGGTGCCGTGACCGTTGCCTTCGGATCGGTTTGGGCCACCGCCGAGCGCGGGGAGGTCATGCGGATCAGGCCCTGAGCCGAGGCGCATCGGCTCCGGACAGCGGCCAGTCCTTTTCCCGTGAACCCACGCGACGCTCACGTGCCACGACGTTGCGAGCGGTCTGCAGATTCGAGGGGCGAGCGCTCAAGCGCTGACTGGGCCGGAGCTCGGTGTCGGGATCGCTCGCAGCGGGGAGATCTTGTTCACGCCCGCATCTGAGATAAGCGGAGCCGACCCGTGGTTCTTATCGTTGCACGGGCCGGCTTCGCTGTATGCACAATCTAGCGAAGCGACCTTTCCATCAACCTGACAATCGTCGTGTGGCCGATGGCCCGATCGTGCCATTCGCCGACGCCAGCCGACGACTGCCGAAGCGGAGGACTCCAGACCTGGTGAGTGCGCCAATCACACGAAACGACGGCAAGCTCGCCGTCGCCCTCGTTTCGGAAGGCTTCTGGGAGGGTGACGGCCGGATCCGGTTGAAGCAGCGGTTGGCCGAGGCCGCCGAACTTGGGGCGGACCTCGCCGTGCTGCCCGAGATTCCGCTCAACGCCTGGAGTCCGGCCACCAAGGGGCTCCGGGCCGACGACGCCGAGCCGATGGGCGGTCCGCGGACGACCGCGCAGGCCGAGGCCGCTGCCGAGGCGCGGATCGGGCTTATCGGCGGGATCATCCACCGGGCCGAGGACGGTCGGCGGACGAGCCGCGCGCTCGCCTTTGATGCCACCGGCACCATCGTCGCCACCTACGAGAAGCTTCACCTGCCCGAGGAGGAGGGCTTTTGGGAGACCAGCCACTATGAACCGGGGGATGAGCCGCCGCGACGCATCGATGCTTTCGGGATACCCATCGGCATCCAGCTCTGCTCGGACGTCAATCGTCCGGAGGGCACGCACCTCCTCGGGGCGCAAGGTGCCGTGGCAACGTTCAGTCCGCGGGCGACCGAAGAGGCGACGTACCAGCGATGGAAGACGGTGTTCATCGCCAACGCCATGACCAGCTGCTGCTACGTCGTGAGTGTCAATCGGCCGTATCCGGAGAACGGGGTCCAGATCGGCGGGCCGAGCGTCGCGATCGGGCCACGCGGCGAGGTGCTCGCCGAGACGACGGACCGGATGGCCATCGTGACGCTTGATATGGATGCCGTCCGCGAGGCTCGTCGCCGATACCCCGGATACCTGCCGGTGCGCGCGGAAATCTACGCTCGGGGCTGGAGCGATATCGCCGGAGCCGACGGCTAGCGCGCCGCCCTATCCCTCGGCGAGGCGGAACTGCCCGCGGGCGATCAGCGTGTCGCCCACGAAGATCCGCATCTCGTAGACGCCGGGACCCCAGTCGCGCACGAAGCTCGCCGCGTCACCCGCAACGAACCCTGCCGTCGTGCCCGCGGGGTCCACGCCCAGCTGGTTTCCGGCGGCCGCGACGATCTCCTCGCCGTCGGATCCGTCCTCGTTGAGGCGGACTACCTGCTCGCCGATGGTGCCGGCTCCGAACGGTTCCGTGCTCGAGATCGAGTGTGCGAAGACCATGCCCGGAGTGAACGTCTCGACGGCGCTGACCACCTGGCGGTTGCCGTCGAGCTCAGTACCGAAGACGACGGTACCGGGCAGCGTCGGGGTGGGTTCCGGTGTCGGCGCGATCGATTCCGACGCCGATGGTTCGAGGCTCGGCGCCTCGGTCGGTGTCGCGGTCGCCTCCGGGGTGGGGGATGCGGCAACCGCAGGATCTGTCGGGTTCAGGCTCGAGATGAAGAGGCCGATGAGCAGCGCTCCGAAGATCGTCGCGATCACCGCGCCCATGGACAGCAGGGAATCACGGTCCGTGGGGTATCGCCCGGTGGGAACCACCCGCGCCTCACCATGTCGCAGCGACACGCCGCACGATCGGCAGACCTGCGCCCACTCCGGGTTCGCGCGGCCGCAGTTGAAGCAGTCGACGGTCTCCTCGGTCATCGGATCGGGCGGTCCTCCTGGGGCATCGGCCGGTGGCGGCCCGAAGCCTAGCATGCAGGTGGCCGCCGGCGGTGAGAACGCCGACGGCCGATCGGCCATCCCCGCAACGGGATGACCGAAGGAGAGTCTACCGAGGATCCCGGCGTCCTACACTGGCGCCGATTTCCCGACACCACGAGGTACCCCGTTGCTCCACATGATCGTCAACACGCACCACGCCGAGAGCTGCCCCTTCCGCGGTCAGGAGCACGCCGATGCTTTGGCGCCTGCGCTGGAACAGCTGGCCGAGACGGCGGAGTCGATGGGCGCAAGCGTGGCGGGTGCGTGGGTGAACGGTGCCGGGCACACCGGCTTCTACCTCGTGGAGGCGCCGAATGCCCACGTCGTCGACCAGGTGATTCAGGCGTCCGGGCTCACGGGCAGGACGCACTCGCAGGTCTTTTCGGTGGTCGAGCTGCCAGTCATCCTGGAGCGCATTCGCAGCCAGCGCTGAAGATGCGCGTTCAGCGCAGGGCGAGCACCTTCGATGATGCGGGCTCGCTGACCCGATATCGGGTCAGGGACTCGTAGTCGCTCTCGGCCAGACGTCGTTGTACACGTTCCCAGTAGACATCGCGTTCGGCCGGCTCTCGGATGGAACGGCGGTCGAAGGGGCGCATGCCGCGGAACCACACCGTGAGGCGCGGGTAGCGTCGGGTGCGGAGCGCGGCGAGCTCGAGCTCGAGATCGATCTGGGTCATTGTGCGCCGAGTCTGATTGACCTCGGTCACGGCCGATAGGTGCCAGATGGGCCACCGCCGGTCGGTACCTTCAGCGGCGCGGGGAACTGGTGATCCACGCACCGGGGCTGGCTCTTATACGACGCCCTGATGGCACCGTGAACAGATTGTCATCGGCAGCCGCCGGTTTCCCCGCGCACCGATCCGTCCCGTCCAGACAGATCGGGCGGACATCGCGAGGATTCGCGGCGGCTCCAGCCGATGCTAGGCGGGGTCGCTCACTGGCAGGTCATGGCGTACCTTCGAGCGCGTCGCAAATCGGGGCGTACCAGGCCGGATCAAACACCTCGGCTCCGACCAACCTCCCGTGCCAGGTGACCTCACCGGAATCCAGGTTGACTTCGACACGTCCGATCACCGTCGAGAAGGTCACGGAGCGCCCGGTCACCGTGAGGTAGGTCGCGCCGCCCTTGATCTTCTCCATGTCTGGGCCGGCGTCCACCACGTGGTACGTGCCGTGTTCGCTGGTCAACGTGTTCCGAATGTTCCAGTTGGCAATGAAGTTCGTGGCACCGGACTTCTCATTGTGGAACACCACGTGACCGGCGGACTCCGAGGAGATCGGGAACCCGCAGAGTTGCGTATAGAGCGCGGAATCCGCCGCATCGTCATCGTCAAAGTTGATGATGGTGGGTCTGGCGGCGAGCGCTGGCGACGCCAACGTGAGCGTGACGAGCAGGGCCAGCGGCAGAAGTAAGAGCCGACGCATGACGGGGCACCTCGAACTACGGACGGGTCGGGTTCGCCAGTGGCTCGGCGCGGTCCCCCGGCGGCCATGGATTGGGCCGCGCCTCGATGCCCCCCGCTTCATCGATATTGTCCGAACGCCGTCAAGCCAGCACCCCAGAAGGAGAAACGACGCATCGCAACGGTCCCGTCGCTCAGCCCACGGAATGCGAGCGGCGTGGGCCGGCTGTGGGGACTTGCACGAAAGTGATGTGGTGCCGGAGGTGGGACTTGAACCCACACGAGCTTGCACTCATCGGTGTTTGAGACCGACGCGTCTGCCGATTCCGCCACTCCGGCGCGGGGAGCCGTCATTATAGGAAGCCGATGGCCGACTCCCCGGAGAAGACTCCCGCGCACCGAACGCCGCCGCTCCCGGACGAGTCGGCGGTGATCGCGCGCGCCGCGGACGGTGATCGGACAGCGTTCGCCCAGCTCATGGAGCATTACCAGGGCGCCTGCTACGGGCTCGCGATGCGACTGCTTGGCGACCCGGACCAGGCCGCCGATGCCACCCAGGACGCCTTCATCCACGCCTATCGGGCCATGGGGTCATACCGCGGCGGAATCTTTCGGTCATGGCTCCTGCGCATCACGGCGAACGCCAGCTACGACATCCTTCGACGCCAGCAGCGACGGCCGACGACCGTGCTGCCCGATCCGGACGAGGGCGCCCCCGAGCTGCCCGACCCGAGTGCGGTCAATCCAGTGGCAGAGGCGGCCAAGAGCGAGCTGTATCGGCATCTCGAGGTCGCCCTGCGCCGTCTTCCCGAGGATCAGCGAACCGCGATCGTGCTGTGCGACGTCTATGGCATGGACTACAACGAGGTGGCGGCAATGACCAAGTCGGCGCTCGGGACCGTGAAGTCGCGGATCCACCGCGGACGGCTCCGCCTGCGTGAGCTCATGGCGGAGCATCGGGAACTCTTCACGCGATGAGTGCGTCTGGGCCGATGGCATGCTGATCCCGAACCATCCTGCCGATGAGCGTCTCGCGGCGCTCGCGGCCGATGACCTCGAAACCCCGGAGCCCGCACTTGCGGAGCACGTTTCGTCGTGTGCTCGGTGTTCCGCGGTCGTCGATGATCTTTCCGCCCTGCGCATCGCCCTGGGCGAGATGCCGGACTTGGCACCGAACCGGCCACTGCAGCTCATTCCGGCCGTGCCGGAACCGGCGTCCGGCGACCGGGCTGGCGGCTGGGTCCGACGCCTTTTCGGACCGGCCCTGGCCGCCGGAGCCGCGATCGCGCTCGTCGGCGCGGTTGGCACCACGGCCCCGCTCCTCGATGGCATGGCCGGGGGTGGCGATTCGGCAGGGAGTGACGGCGCCCTCGTCGAGTCGGTGAACGAGCCGAGGGCTTCCGCCGCGTCCGAAGACTATGCCGCCGGAGGGCAGGCTGAGTTCGAGCCTGCGGCATCGGCGGCTGCGGAACCGCCCGTCGCGGGCGAGAACGAGAGCGACACGCAGTCGCGATCTCTCGGCGGCGGGACCGACCTCGGACTGCAAGTTCCGAGCGGTCGGTCGCCTTGGCCGATGGTGCTCTTCGCAGGCGTTGCCCTGATGATCGGCGCCCTGTTGCTCCGTTGGATCCTGGAGCCGCGCGCCGGCTGACGATCTATCGGCGAGTTGGCGCCCGAAGGCGTGATTCGGCGCCGATCCGACGATCTGTCGGTTGTCACCTGGCCGGAGAGCGCCCGGAACCCCGATTCGGGACGCTCTTGAGCCGATGTGTCGGTCGCCCGGCGCCGAAATGGCGGTTGCGGCGCGAATCCGCCGATGTATCGGCGACGCCGCAGCACCTCCGACGGCTCAGAGGGCGAGGCGGCCCACCGCGATTGCACCGATCAACAGGAAGAGGATCACCGCCCCCGCCAGGATCGCAGCCCAACCGGAGTCCCGGAAGGTGGCCGGCGCCGGCTCCGGGCGTGGTGGGCGCCGGGTCCGTGGGATCGGCACCTCGCCGGGCCGACGGACCGTGCGTGGAGCGGCCCGCGTCTCGGCCGCGGTCGCGCGCCACGTTGCCCACGTACGCGTCGAGGATGGGGAAGCGGGAGTGATCGGCGCGCGCGACGCGCCCCAATGGCCCGACGATGGCGTCCCGGAGGCAGGATGGGCGCGGTCGTAGTCGAAACGGCGGGCGGGACTCGACAGGATGAACCAGGCCTCGTTGATGACCCGCATGCGCTCGGCCGACTCGGTCGCGCCCTCGTGGAGGTCGGGGTGGTGGCGCTTCGCCAGGCGCCGATGTGCGCGGGCAACCTGGAGCGGCGACGCATCGCGCGGGACGCCCAGGACGGCATACGGATCGAGGATTCGACGCCCGGTCATGGCGACGATTCTACGGCGGCCGGCAGGCGGCCATCGGGCTAGACTCAGAGGCACCGATGCCCGATCGCCGCCCACTCCTCATGCTCATCGACGGGCCGAGCCTCGTCTACCGCGGCTACTTCGCGCTGCCGCCGCTCACGCTCTCGGACGGGACGCTCGTCAACGCCGTCTTCGGCTTCCTCCAGATCGTGCTGCGCGGCATGCAGGACGTGAAGCCGGACTTCGCGATCGTGAGCTTCGACCTCGGGAAGCCGCAGTTCCGATTCGACGCGTACCCCGAGTACAAGGCCGGACGGCCGAGCATGCCCGACGACCTGCGCGGCCAGTTTCCGATCGTGCGCGAGATCGCCGGGATCCTCGGCATGCCGACGCGCGAGCTCCAGGGCTACGAGGCGGATGACGTGATCGGCACGCTGGCCAAGAAGGCGACCGCCCAGGGCGTCGACACCATGATCGTGTCGGGTGACCTCGATGGGCTCCAGCTCGTCGACGACCACGTGCGGCTGCTCACGACCCGGATGGGCGTCGCCTCGACGGTCATCTACGACGAGGCCAGGGTCATGGAGCGCTATGGCCTGCGGCCGGACCAGATGCTCGACTACAAGGCACTGAAGGGCGACACGTCCGACAACATCCCCGGCGTGCCGGGAGTCGGGGAGAAGACCGCCGTCAGCCTGCTCCAGCAGTTCGAAACGCTCGATGGCGTCTACGAGCATCTCGACGAGGTGAAGGGCAAGATGCGCGAGCGACTGGCCGAGCATCGTGAGTCGGCCTTCATGTCGCGCGAGATCGGGCGGATCGTGGTCGACCTCCCGGTCGAGCTCAACCTCGACGAGGCCCGGACCGGCCGATACGACCGTCGGGCCGTCGCGCAGCGACTTCGCGAGCTCGAGTTCCGTTCGCTCATCGATCGGCTGCCGGCGTCGAGCATCGCGCCGACCGGCTACGACAACCCGGACCAGGAGACCAAGGGCGGACTCCAGCTCAGCCTCGACCTTCTCGGCGGGCGCGCTCCGGCCGAGGCCGCTGCGGGATCCTCGCCGCGTGATCGACCCGATCCACTGGCAGATCCAGGTGGCTCGATCGAGCACGTCGACCCGCGCATCGCGCGGTCGCCGTCCGACCTCGACGAGCTCGCGTCGTGGCTAGCGGCCCACGATGAGGTGGGACTGGGCTGGGCCGTCGGGAGCGGCCGCCCGCTCGGGCGGCGGCTGTTCGGCCTGGCGCTGGCGTCCGCCGACGGCGGCGCGTGGTATGTGCCCTGCGACCCGGGCAGCGTGGCGCTGGACCGGCTGCCGCCAGAGCTCGTTCGCGACGATCGGATTCGGATCGGCCACGACCTCAAGCAGTTGGTGACAACGCTCTGGTCGGACCGCCAAGTGGAGATGGGCGGTGCATTCGCCGACACGCTGGTGGCTGGCTACATGGTCAATCAGGCACTGCGGTCGCAGACGATCGAGGACCTGGCGGCACAACACTTCGGGGCAGAGCTGCCACCCAAGCCGGTGAACGCCGACACCGGCGCCGAGGAGCTGCCGATGGCTCGGCGTGCTGCGGCCGAGGCGCTCACTGCGCTGCTCGCCCATCCGATCCTGCGCACCCAGCTCGAGGAGGGCGGTTTGGCCCGCCTATACGACGAGGTCGAGATGCCGCTGCTGCCGGTGCTGGCGCGGATGGAGATCGCCGGGGTCGCGCTCGACCTGGGGACGCTGGCGGCCATGAGCGAAGAGTTCGGCGACACCCTGTCCGGGCTGGAGTCGCGCATCTACGAGCTGGTCGGCCACGAGTTCAACATCGGCTCCCCGCGCCAGCTCGAGACGATCCTGTTTGACGAGCTCGAGCTGCCCTCGACGAAGCGCACGCGGACCAGCCGGTCAACGGACGCATCGGTGCTCGAGGAGCTTCGCGACAAGCACGAGGTCATCCCGCTCATCCTCGAGCATCGGCAGGTGTCGAAGCTGAAGTCGACCTACGTCGACGCGCTGCCGACCCTCGTCGACGAGGAGGCGCGGCTGCACACCACCTATCAGCAGGCGGTGGCGGCGACCGGGCGCCTTTCCAGCACGGACCCGAATCTCCAGAACATCCCGATCCGGACCGCACTCGGTCGCCGGATCCGTCGTGCGTTCGTCGCTCCCGAAGGGAAGCTGCTGCTCGGCGCCGACTATTCGCAGCAGGAGCTGCGCATCCTCGCCCATGTCTCCCAGGACGAAGGGCTGAAGGCGGACTTCGCCGCGCATGCCGACATCCACCTTGCGGCGGCGGCGCGCGTGCTCGGACTGCAGCCGGATGCGGTCGGGCCGAAGGAGCGCAGCGTGGCGAAGATGATCAACTACGGGATCGCGTACGGGCTCTCCGACTTCGGGCTGGCACAGCGGCTCAGCATCCCTCGCGAGGAGGCGCACGGATTCATCGAGGATTACTACGCCGCCTACCCCGGGATCCGACGCTACACCACCGAGATGAAGATCCTCGCCCGCGACCAGGGGTTCGTCAGCACGTTGCTGGGTCGGCGCCGCTATCTGCCGGAGCTGGCGGCACGGAACTCGGCACTTCGCTCGGCGGGGGAGCGGATGGCGATCAACATGCCGATCCAGGGCACGGCCGCCGATGGGATGAAGATTGCCATGGTCCGGGTCGACGCCGCGCTGCGCGATCGCGGTCTCCGATCCCGCATGCTGCTCCAGGTCCATGACGAGCTGGTGTTTGAGACCGACGAGGAGGAGCTTCCGATCCTCGCCGAGCTGGCGGAGGAGCTCATGAAGGCGGCACTGCCGCTTGACGTGCCGCTCGAGGTCGACCTGAAGGTTGGGCTGAACTGGGAGCAGATGGACCGATACCTGCGCGGCGACGACGGAACCTGGCGCCGCGTCGCCAAGACCGCCAACGACGTGGCCCGCGAGG
>JAGXHP010000159.1 GCA_024636135.1 Chloroflexota bacterium | reverse complement strand
GTATGGCCCGATTACCATGCGATGTCGCGACAGGTCCTGTGTCGCGCGCCGTGGCGCGAGTTCCGTTGCGTGCGTGGCGCCCCGGGTTCTGGGCAGCCCGGCCGTCGATCTATCGGCGCATTAGCGCCCAACCGCGGCGTCGGGCGGCGTCCCGACGATGTATCGGCTCAGTCCTGGCCCGGTTTGGGCTTCACGGCGGGTTCGGGCCACTTCAGGACCGATACATCGTCGATCCGGAGCCGCGCGGCCCGTTTCGGCGCGAAATCGACGATCTATACGCGCCAGACGCACGACGGTGCGCCGCACGCCACCCTGGGCGCGTTCACCCTCCGAATGGTGTCCCCTCTGGTGGATCGACTCGAGCGGAGTGGTGGTTCCAGGTGTCCCACTGCTCGACGACGAGTCCCAGCGCGTCGAACCGCAGGACCGAGGTCCCGGCGAGCGTGGCGTCCTGGCCCTCGTCGATCAGGGTCGCCCACCAGGAGACGGATGCCCGATCGCCGTGGATGATCGGCTCGCTCATCAAGACCCGAGGTTCGCGCTCCTCGGCGAAGGCGCGGAGCGTGTACGCCCGGACGCCCTGCCGTCCGTGGTAGGGCTCGCGGAACGGCTCGGTCGAGAACACCGCATCCGGGGAGTAGCACGCGACGATGGGATCGGCGTCGAGCGCCTCGCAGCCTTCCTTCCAGGCGCTGGCCCACGTCCGCGCCGCCTCGGTCGGACTCACGTCCTTTCCCATCGGCTCAGGACTCGGCGGCAACCACGCTGATGCTGAGCACGGCCTCGACGCCCGGCATGATCTTCACGTCGATCTTGTAGTCGCCCAGCGCCTTGATGGGCTCACGCAGGTGCAGCGCGTGGCGGTCGAGCTCGATCCCCTCGCGGTTGATGATCTCGCCGATCTGGTGGCCCGTCACAGCACCGAACAGTCGCCCGCGCTCGCCGGCCTTCACCGGGATCTCCAGCTTCAGCTCACGGAGCTTCTCGGCCATGCCCTCCGCCTCGGCCCGAGCGCTCCGATCGCGCTCCTCGCGCTGATCACGGTGGCGCTCCCAGTTGGCGACGGCACCCTTGTCGGCGACCACGGCCGCCGCGGTCGGCAGCAGGAAATTGCGGGCGTAGCCGTCCTTGACGTCCTTGAGATCTCCCTCGCGTCCGAGGCCTTTCACGTCGCGCTTGAGAATGACCTTCATCCCAGCTCCTTCGTTGATGTGGTGGGGTCCGAGCGCCGACGTCGCCACGAGGCGATGGCGCGTTTCACTTCGTCGGGATCGCGCATCCGGCCGTACCGATCCAGCAGCTCGGGCAGGTCGTCCCGAATGCGATCGAAACGATGGCCCATCAGGCCGCGGAGTCGCGCCAGGTCTCGGTCGAGGTCGGCCGTCCCGTTGCGCGCCCTCGCCGAGTGCTCGGCCCGGACGTCGGCCGGAGCGTTCTGGATGAAGAGGTCGAGGACCAGCAGAAGGACCGTGAGATCGTCCGCCTGACCGAGGATCGGGATGACGTCAGGGATGAGGTCGACGGGCATGACGACGTACGCGAGCGCAGCAAGCAGCATCCCCTTGAGGCCGATCGGCGTTCGGGGGTCTCGGACCAGGCCCCACACCATGCGCGCATAGGTGGGGAGCTTCACGACCATGCGCGCCATGCGCAGGTAGCGCGACGACGAGGACAGGTTCACGCGGAACTCCGGAGTGTCTGAATGGGGGAGGCATGATATCAGTCGAGGCCGATACCGCTTCGTTTGACATTAGAACAGACGTTCTGCTAGGGTCGGATGAGGACCGAGGTGAACACCGAGGCGACGGAGGAGACATCCGATGACCAGGCACGATGCCGAACGACGACAACGGATCCTGGATTGCATCGCCCAGACGGTCGAGCAGCGCGGGTATCCGCCATCCGTCCGCGAGATCGCCGACGCCGTCGGGCTGGCCTCGACCAGCGCCGTCCACCACCACCTGATCGCCCTGGAACGCGACGGATTGCTCGAGCGCGGAACACATTCGTCGCGAGCGCTGCGCGTGACGCGACCCGCCACGCGAGCCGCCGATCCCGCCAAGGTCACGCCGTTCCGGATGCCGATCGAGCGCGAGACCCTCACGCTGCCGGTGATGGGCGAGATCGCCGCCGGACAGCCGATCGAGGCCTACGCTGACGCGGCCGAGACGCTCGAGGTGCCCCGATCGCTGGAGGCGCGCGAGGACTCGTATGTTCTGCGGGTGCGGGGCAAGAGCATGATCGACGCGCTGATCGACGATGGCGACTTCGTCATCGTCCAGCCACAGGCGACAGCTCGTGACGGCGACATCGTCGTCGCCCTACTCGAGGATAACGGCGTCACACTCAAGCGCTACTTCCGTGAGAAGGATCGAATCCGTCTCCAGCCGGCCAATGCCGAGATGGAGCCGATCTACGCGACCGAGGTCCAGATCCAGGGCAAGGTCGTCGGCGTCATCCGCCGCCTCGCCTAGCACGGCGCCGGGATGGCGCTGATCACTCGGCGTGAGCTGAACCGCGCAATGCTGGCGCGCCAGGGGCTCCTCGAGCCCTTCGACGGCATGACCGCCGGCGCGGCAGTCCGGGCCGTTGGGTCCCTTCAGGCACAGCATCCCGAATGGCCGCCGATCGGGCATCCGCGGACCTCGCCTCGGCTCTCGACGCTCGCGAGGTCGTCCGCAGCTCGCTGATGCGAATCACGATCCACGTCGTGCCGGCCGATGAGCTGTGGCCGATGTTCGTCGTCTGCCAGCCGCTTCGCCTCCGTCAATGGAAGCTGCTCGTCAAGGCCGACCCGGTCGACTCGTCGCTCGGACGACGGCTGACGGCCGCCCATGCGACGGCCGTCGCTGTGCTCCGTGAGGGGCCGAGGTCATCCCTCGAGCTCGATCGGCTGATATCCGCCGAGGCAGGTCTCGACGGCCCTGCCGTCACCCGGCCCGCGTGGCGCCAGCCCGAGAGCCAGATCGTGGTTCGCACCGCGTGGCGCCACTTCTCCGCGTTCGTGCCCCTTGTCCACGTCCCCCACTCGGGCGAAGGGTATGGCCGCTCGCTCTACGCATTGGCCGAGGATTGGCTCGGAGCCCGGGCCGAGCCGGCGATCGAGGAAGCTCGAGAGCGCGTCGCCCGGCGGTACCTCGCCGCGTTCGGGCCCGCGAGCCTCGAGGATCTCGTCGCCTACGTCGGACGCGGCCCGGGCGGCATCGGTCCGTGGCGTCGGGCACTGGATGCCATGGCCGGCGAGCTCGTCACCTGGACGGACGAAACGGGTCGAACCGTCCTCGACCTGGAGGCGGCACCGCGCCCAACGGCGACGGTCGAGGCTCCACCGCGGCTGCTGGCGCGCTGGGACAGCCTGCTGCTGTCGCATCACCCAAAGGCACGGGACCGGCTCGTGGCGGATGAGCACCGGCCGCTGGTGTTCACGAAGAATGCGGACGTGCGTCCGACGTTCCTGGTCGACGGCGTCGTGGCGGGGACATGGCGCCTCGAGCGGACCGAAGCCAGTGCCGACGTCGAGCTCCGACCTTTCGGACCGCTCGCCAGCCGCGACGGGGATCGCCTGGCGGCCGAGGCGGATCGGATCATGCGTCTCCTGGCGCCAGATCCGATCGCTCGCCGGGTCGCGTTCGCCACCTGATCGCCGATGCCGACCATCATCCACGCCGATCTCGACGCCTTCTACGCCAGCGTCGAGCAGCTCGACGATCCGGCATTGCGGGGGAAGCCGGTCATCGTGGGGGGCCGCCCGGGCGATCGCGGCGTGGTGAGCGCCTCCTCCTACGAGGCCCGCGCTTTCGGCGTCTTCTCGGCAATGCCTTTGCGAACCGCCGCGCGGCGCTGCCCGCAGGGCGTCTTTCTGCCGGGGCGGCCGGATCGGTACCGTGAGCTCTCACGCATGGTCATGGCGATCTTCGCGTCCTACACCCCACAGGTGGAGCCGATCAGCCTCGACGAAGCGTTCCTCGACGTCACGCACAGCGCGGCGGCGTTTGGCGACGGCCCGACGATCGCTCGCCACATCAAGCGACGCGTGCTCGACGAGGTCGGCCTGGTCGTGTCCGTCGGCGTGGCGACGAACAAGCTGTGCGCGAAGGTCGCATCGGACCTCCGCAAGCCGGATGCGCTGGTGGTCGTGCCCGCCGGGGAGGAGGCTGCCTTCCTAGCTCCACTGCCGATCCGTCGCCTGTGGGGGGTCGGCCCCCAGGCACAGCAGGCGCTGGCGGAGTACGGGGTCACGACCATCGGCCAGCTGGCCGCTCTCTCGAGCGCGACGCTGCATCGCCGATTCGGAAAGCACGGGGATGACCTGCGCTCTCGTGCAAGCGGCATCGACCCCGGGCGCGTGGAGTCGATGCAGGCCCCGAAGAGCGTGGGGCATGAGCACACCTTCGAGACGGACAGCGCGGACCCGGGTCGTCTCGAAGCCACGCTCCTCGACCTTGCCGAATCGGTCGCCAGCCGGCTGCGCCGCCACGACCTGGCGGCCCGCGCCGTCCAGCTCAAGCTGCGATACGAGGGGTTCGAAACGCTCACACGCCAGGCTCCCCTCCCCCAGGCAACCCGCGACAGCCGCCCCCTGTACGAAACCGGGGTGGCGCTGCTGCGCAAGACCCAGGTCGCGGGCCGAGGCGTGCGCCTCATCGGCCTCACGGCCATCTCGCTCACCGATGCCCAGCAGCTGACCCTGTTCGGGGCTCCCGCGCGCAACGACCGCCTCTCGCGCTCGATCGACGCGGTCCGCGAACGGTTCGGCGACGAGTCGATCACGCGCGCGCGCCTGCTCACCGATCGGCCCCACCGTCGCTTCGATTTCGGCGAGCGTCCGGACGTCACCGAGGACGTCGAAAACGAGGCTTGACGGACCGAACAGGCGTTCGGTATGATCGGCACCTGAATAGAACGCCTGTTCGAGTGCCCGAGCAGGCCGTATCGTGAGGAGCAACGACCACCATGGCACTCGTCAAGATCTCCCCCGTCGAGGCACGCGTCCGATGGGATCGTCACGCGGAGCGGCCGTCGGAAATCCGCTGGAACGGGCATCTGCTGCGAATCACCGACCTCGACGCCGTGCGCGACGAGCGCTCCGCGTATCCGGCGGAGCGCGGCCCGCGGATCACGTTCGTTCTGCGTGGTGCGGATGGCAGCCGGGCGTCGGTCGCCTTCGACGGTCGTCGTCGCCGCTGGTTCCTGGAAGCGGTCGAGCGCGCCGCCTGATCCCGCGGGCAACCTGCCTACAATCGGCCCGGTGTCGTCCGGGCCGATTCTGGTAGCCGGGGCAACCCGAGCGAGGAACCGCACGCGCCAATGGACGAGCGAGTCGTCGACGCGCCGGTCCGCGAGTTCGTGGAGCGACTGGCGACCAGCAACCCCGTGCCCGGCGGTGGCAGCGCGGCGGCCCTGACCGGCGCGATGGCGGCGGCATTGGTCCACATGGTGGTCGACCTGAGCAGGGGCCGTCCGGCCGCCGCCGATCATGAGTCCGACCTGCGGGAGATCGGCGTCGCGGCAGCTCAGTTTCAGTCGGAGCTGCTCGGGCTGGTCGATGGCGACGCGGCCGCCTACGCCTCCGTGGTCCAGGCGCGGCGGCTTCCCCGCGACACGGAGCTCGAACAGGAGACCCGCCGCGTCCAGATCGCCGCCGCCCTACGCGACGCGATCCGCTCACCCCTCGCCATCGCCCGCGCGGCGTCGGAGGTCCTCGACCTGGCGACGCGGCTCTCTCGCATCGGCAGCCAAAACGCGATCAGCGATGTCGGGGTCGCCGCGCTCCTCGCGGCGTCTGCGGTGCGCGGCGCGGTGCTGAACGTCGAGATCAACCTGCCGTATGTCACCGACGACGCCCTGCGAGCCAAGGCCACCTCCGCCGTCGAGCAGCTCCGCCATGGGCTGGCGGAACGGGAGGCCCAGATTCAGGAAGCCGTGGCCGGGCGGTTGCGATGACGAGCCGACTGCTCGATGGAAGGGATGTGGCATCGCACCTGAGGCGCGACCTCCAGCACCGCGTCGAACGCCTGGCGGACGGGGACACCGGTGCCGCGCCGCAGCTCGCCATCCTCCGATCCGGGTCGAGCGAGGTGTCCGCGCTGTACGCATCGAGCCTCGAGCGGGCGGCGCGCAGCGTGGGCGTTGAGCCACTGGCCCTGACAGACGACACCGGTCCCCTGGTCGAGTCGATCGAGCGCCTAAATGACGACCCGCGGGTGGCCGGTATCGTCGTGGCCCAGCCGCTCACCGATCTCGACCTCGGTCGCCGGCTGGTCGAGCGCATCGACCCCGCCAAGGACGTGGACGGCGCGACGCCGGCCAACGCGGGCTGGCTGGCGCGCGGCGAGCCGGCCTTCGTCCCCGCCACCGCGCTGGCCGTCATTGCCCTGCTCGAGGCATACGGCATTCCCGTCGCCGGTCAGCGCGCGGTGATCATTGGTCGCTCGGCAGTCGTCGGACGTCCGGTGGCCTCACTGTTGCTCGCCCGCGACGCGACGGTCGTCGTCTGCCATCGCGCCACCCAGCACCTCGCACGTGAAACGCGGCGAGCGGATCTGCTCATCGCCGCCGCCGGGTCGCCGGGTCTGGTGCAACCGGAGATGGTCAACGGGTCGGTCGTCGTGGTGGACTGCGGAATCAATTCCACGCCGACGGGGATCGTGGGCGATGTCGACTTCGCCACCGTCGCCCCGGTCGTGCGCGCCATCAGCCCGGTCCCCGGTGGCGTCGGACCAGTCACCCCGATGATGGTGCTGCGCCAGACGGTCGAGGCCGCCGAGCGAGCCGCGGAACGAGCCGCCGGCCGGGCCGGCCCGGGCTAGGGTTCGACCATCTCGGCGAGGGGGACCGTTCCGTCGATGAATCCCAGGCGGACCATCGTGTCGTAGCCGGCGGACCACGTGGCCTGGTCGATCGCACCGTCCGCGAATCCGCCGGCGTCCCACAGCTCGACGGTGGCATCGAGCACCGCGCGGGCCACCTCGGGGTCCTCGGCGATGGTCGAGACCTCGGCCTCAGCGGCGGCGAACGCGGCATCCGGGTTCGCGATTGACGCTGCCTGGGCGGCCGCGGTTGCCTCGACGAACGCCGTCACCAGCGCGGGATCGGCCTCGAGAAGCTCGTCGCCCACGATCACGCCCGGGCCGGGCATCGGCGCGATCTCGTCAACCGTCAGCATCCCGACGTCGATGTCGCGCGCCGCGAGCCGAAGCGGCTCGTTGTTTCGAAAACCGGTGATGAGCTGGACGTCGCCGTTCGACAGCCCGTCGACCTGGTTGAACTGCGGGTACTCCCGGATCGTCACGTCCTCCTCGGACAGACCGCCGGCGT
>JAGXHP010000158.1 GCA_024636135.1 Chloroflexota bacterium | reverse complement strand
CCTTGGCCGTGAGCTGCGAGGCACGATCGAGGAGCTGCTTCAGGCCCGGCGGACCGTCGAGCTGCAGCGCGCGGAGCTCGAGCGAGCGATGTCGACGGACCCGCTCACCGGCGTGGCAAGCCGGCCGGCGATCCTGGAACGACTTCGGGTCGAGGTGGCCGCGTCGCGGCGGTACCGACATCCTCTTTCCGCGCTGCTGCTCGACATCGACGGCTTCGCGGACATCAACGCCGATCACGGCGTCAGCGCCGGGGACGCGCTGCTGCGAGAGATCGCACTCCGCGTCCGCGTCCGCGTCCGCGAGGCCGACGCGCTCGGCCGCGCGGGGAGTGACACCTTCCTTGCGCTGATGCCGCATACCGACGCGGCCGGCGCGAAGATCTTCGCCGATGCGATCCGGCGACGGATCGCCGAGCGACCGGTGCAGTTCGGCACGACACCGCCGATGACATTCACGGTCAGCATCGGCGTGTCCGTCGTGCACCCCGGCGACGAGGTCGAGCCGGATGAGCTGATGGCGCGGCTGACCGATGCGCTGGTCGCCGCTCGGCAGGGAGGCGGCGACCGGGTCGCGATGGGTGGGCTCGATGGCATCGTTCGGTTGGCCGATGCCCGCGGCGAGGACGCGCCCCGAACCGGAGACGCCGAGAGCGGATGAGGGCCGGTTGTGCACAACATATGCACAACGAGCCGCGCCAACCACCATATGTTGTGGATAAGGCCATGTCGATCGAGGAGGCCGCTGGTACACTCCGAAGACCATGCCGTCGACCTCCACCGACCTCTCGGCCAAGCTCATCTTCCCCACGCCCCAGATCGTCGAGGAGTACTACCTCCCGATCATCTACACGGCGTGTCGCACCTGCTATTCCGAGCAGGTGCCCGACCAGATCTGGGACAAGGCGGTGAGCCGTCAGATCGCCGATGAGAAGCAGCAGAGCCTCGTCCGCAAGGTGATGGAGTCCGGCCACGGCTCGACGATCGAGCACGTGAACTTCACGTTCGCGATCAGCGGGGTGACGCGCACGCTCAGCCACCAGCTGGTCCGGCATCGGGCGGGAACCGCATTCGACCAGCAGTCGCAGCGTTACGTCAGCTTCAAGAAGCGCGACAACTACACCGTTCCCGACTCGATCACCAAGGGCGACCTGCCCGACGACCTGGCCGGACGCTTCAGCCAGGCGATCGACGAGAACCTCGAGCTCTACGGGCAGCTGCTCCAGGCCGAGGTGCCGGCCGAGGATGCGCGCTTCATCTTCCCGAACGCGATGCAGACCAACCTCATCATGACGGTCAATCTCCGCCAGCTCATTCACATGAGCGGCCTGCGCCTGTGCACGATGGCGCAGTGGGAGATCCGCCAGCTCTTCAAGCAGATCAGGCACGAGGTCTTCCGGGTCAGCCCGTTCTTCGGCAGCTTCCTGGTCCCGAAGTGCGTCCCGCTCGGGTACTGCGACGAGATGAACAACCGCGATGAGCACTGCCGCATCCGCCCACACCGCGACACGGTGATGGCGGTGTGGGAGGCGTATCGCGGCGGATCCCTCGACGAGACTGACGGGCCGGTGGTTCCGGAGACCAGTCCGTTCAGGCCGAAGCCGCGGCGCGTGCCGTTGCCGGTGGCCGATGGCGATGTCGCGCCCCGTCGCGGCGAGCCGACCGGCGCCGCCGTCGGCCAGGCCTCGGACGCCGACCGCATCTGACTTTCGCCGCGCGACCGCGGCACGTCACGCTAGAGTCAACGGCGTGAAGCGCCGACGAAGGGCCCGGTGACCGTCCAGGGCCGCAGACCGGGCGATCAGCGCGTCCGCGTCCAGCGCACCCAGCCCCAGGAGTTCACGGTCCGTGCGCCCCGGCGCATCCGCAAGCCGCCGTCGGCCGCGCCGAGCCTGCTGGCGGCCTTCGCCATCCTCATCGCGATCGGCACCGTCCTCCTCATGCTGCCTGTCGCGACACGGTCGGGCGAGCCGACGGCCTTCGTCGATGCGCTGTTCACCGCGACGTCGGCGGCCTGCGTGACCGGCCTGGTGGTCCTGGACACCGGCACCCACTGGAGCCCGTTCGGCCAGGTGGTGATCATGTTGCTCATCCAGGCCGGTGGCTTCGGCATCATGGCCGGCTCGACGCTGCTCCTCTCGCTCGTCGTCGGCCGCCGCACGACCCTGCGAAATCGCGTGATCGTCCAGGAGTCCCTGGGCGGTCTCCAGCTCGGGAACGTCACCTGGATCGTGAAGCGCATCGCGATCTTCACGTTCGTGGCCGAGGGCATCGGCGCGGTGGTCCTCTCGGCGGCGTTCCTCATCGGCGGGGAGGCGGGTGGCGTCGGGAACCCGCTCGGCCTGTGGTGGGGGGTCTTCCACTCCGTGTCGGCATTCAACAATGCCGGGTTCGACCTCACGGGCGGATTCCAGAGCCTGGTGCCCTTCCGTGACGACTGGGTCGTGCTGTTGATGCACGGGCTGCTGCTCGTCCTCGGCGGGCTGGGCTTCGCCATCGTGGGCGACGCGCTCACGAAGCGGCGCTGGATCCGGTTCGCTCTCGAGACGAAGGTCGTGCTGGCGACCACCGCCGTGCTGCTCGTTGCCGGAGCGGTGCTCATCGGCGCGACCGAGTGGGGAAATCCGGCGACGCTCGGGCAGCTCCCGGCCGAGCAGCGCGCGCTGAATGCCCTGTTCGAGTCAGCCACGCTGCGCACGGCAGGGTTCACCGCGCTCGATACCGGAGCCCTGCTGGACCAGACGCTGTTCGTGGTCATGGTCCTGATGTTCATCGGCGGTGCGTCCGGATCGACCGCCGGCGGCATCAAGGTCACCACGTTCTCGGTTCTGCTCATTGCCATCGTCTCGTCCGTCCGCGGCCAGCCGTCCGCCGAGGCGTTCGGCCGTCGCATCCAGCACCAGGTCGTGTATCGCGCGCTGTCGGTCGTCCTTCTCAGCATCGGCGTCGTGTTCGTGGTGGCGTTCCTGCTGACCGTGATGAACCCGGCACCCTTCGTCGAGACCCTGTTCGAGGCCGTGTCCGCCACGGGGACGGTCGGCGCCAGCACGGGGATCACCTCCGACCTCGACACCCCATCGCGGCTGCTGGTGACGGCCACGATGTACGCCGGGCGCCTTGGTCCGCTGACGCTGGTGCTCGCGCTTGCGGCGCGCGCGCGGCCCGTGGCGTATCGTCCGGCCGTGGAGTCGATCCGGATCGGCTAGGCTTCAGCGCGAACTCGAGATGGAGGCAGGATGGCCAAGGAGCAGGTAGTCGTCATCGGGCTCGGGCGGTTCGGTTCGGCGGTGGCGC
The DNA here is from genome assembly GCA_024636135.1 of Chloroflexota bacterium. GTDB lineage: Bacteria > Chloroflexota > Limnocylindria > QHBO01 > QHBO01 > JACDBZ01. Next base: position 3,888 of record JAGXHP010000158.1, on the reverse strand, counting down.
GCGAGCTCGAGCGGCTCGGGCACCAGGTGCTGGCGATCGATCGCAGTGAGCAGCGCGTGAACGACTTGGCCGCGGATGTGACCCATGCCCTGCAGCTCGACGCCGCCGACGAGGATGCACTGCGCGGGGCGGGTGCCGGCGACTTCCACACCGCGATCGTCGCCATCAGCAGCGACGCCGAGCCGTCGATCTTCGCGACCATGGTGCTCAAGCGCCTCGAGGTTCGGACCGTCATTGCCAAGGCCGGGAGCAAGCTCCACGGCGAGATCCTGGCGCGTGTGGGTGCCGATCGCGTCGTCTTTCCTGAACTGGAAACCGGCCTTCGCCTGGCCCACTCGTTCAACGTTCCCAACGTGATCGACTACCTGGACGTCGCGCCCAACTTCGGGATCGAGAAGATCCGGCCGCCGAAGTCCTTCCTCGGCAAGTCGCTTGGGGACCTGGACCTCAAGACGCGGATGGGGCTGACGCCGATCGCGCTGAGGCGCGGAAAGCAGGTCTTCGTGAACCCGGCGCGCAGCGAGCGGATCGAGGAGGGTGACGAGCTCATCCTGATCGGCCAGGACGACAACCTGGAGCAGCTCCGCGGCTAGTTGTCCGACGAGACGCCATCACCAAGGGTGAAACGTCGAAGCTCCTCGTGGCAGGACTCCGAGAGTCGCTTGGCCTCGTTGACGAGGAAGCTGGTCATCTTCGTCGAGTCGACCATCAGCAGCGTGTGCCCGCGCTCGTTGCGATCGAGCACGATCCGATCATCTCCGTGAAAGCTGATCGACCAGTTCGCCTGCAGCTGAACGAGCTCGGCGAGCACGACCTTCTCGGCGAAGTACCAGTCGAGGTGCTCCGCGTTGAGCGCGGCCACCACGTCGCGCAGCTGGAGCGACTCGTTGCGGCGCAGCCGCGAGACGAAGTGGACCACCCGCAGGGCGGCGAACGGATCACCGCTGCGTGCCAGCTGGGGCGGAGCGATCGTCGGGTCCGGCATGCCATCGGGCGCCGGACCAACGAGGGGCGACAGGGGTGGGGCTTCACGGGACATGCCGTGCGAGTATCCCCCGTCCGGAGAACCGCATCAACCGACCCGAAGGCCCTCGTCGCAGGCAGGCCCGGGTTCGAGCAGATGAACGGCACCATCCGCGCCCATGGCGCCCAGGACGAGGACCTCGCTCTTGAAGCCCGCGATGCGGCGCGGTGGGAAATTCACGACGGCCACCACCTGGCGCCCGATCAGTGCCGCGGGGTCCGGATACGTCACCGTCAGCTGGGCCGAGCTGTCACGCTCGCCGATCTCCGGCCCGAAGTCGATCCGCAGCTGGTAGGAGGGCTTGCGCGCGGCGGGGAAGGCCTGGGCATCGAGGATGCGGCCGACCCGCATATCCACGCGGAGAAAGTCGTCGAACTCGATCATCGGCGCACGATACCCCGCCCGTCTGGTGGAGGTCCTGCCGGCTGGCGCGGGTAGGACTTTCGGCCCGTTGGTGCGGCGCCGGTCTCAGCGTACGGTCGTGCTCCCACGCCCGTGCCCGCGTGGTCGACCCTCAACAGGAGGCAACGTGACGTTCTGGAACTGGCGCCGTGGCCCCGGCCCATCGGCCACGCAGGGGAGCGCGGCTCTCGCGATGGCGCCGGAGCTCGCACCCATCGAGCTCTATACGGCGGACGCCCGGATCGTGGGCTGGATCTCGCCCGAGGGCAAGCGCGTGACCGACCTGCTGAGCACTCAGGACGAGCTGCGCCTCTGGCGCCCGAGCCCCGGATCGACCGCCGACGATCCCGAGGGCAGCGACGGCGGTGAGTGGGAGACTCTCCTGACATCCACGGTCATCCTGGCCATGCCGCCGGAATGGCGAGCCAGCCGCCAGCTGCGCCTGCATCGAAAGCTCCGGCGAGCGGCCGTGCTGGCGGGGCCGTTCAGCGTGAGTGGCAACGTGCATCTCGCGCCGGGAGCGGAGATCGGGCTGCACCTTCTGCGACAACAGCGGTTCGTGCCGCTGACCGACGCCTACATCCTCCACAGCGGGGACCAGGCATTCGAGCACGTCGTCAGCGTCGTCATCGTGAACGGTGCGCACATCGCGCAGATCGTTCCGCTCATCACATTGGCCTGAGCCCGCCACCGGCGAACGAAGAGGCGAGCGGACGGATGCACGGGGGATAATCCCCGCCATGTCCCTCCTGAAGACCGCTGTTGATCCGCGCTCCGAGGCGGCGCGCGCCAACGCCGATGCCATGCGTCGGCTCGTGGACGATCTGCGGACAAGGACGGCGGAGCTGACGGCCCGCGGGGCGGGAGGCGACGAGCGATCTGTCGCGCGCCACCGCGAGCGCGGCAAGCTGCCGGTCCGGGAACGGATTGATCGGCTCATCGATCCGGGAAGCGCGTTCCTCGAGCTCTCGGCGCTCGCCGCCGACGGCCTGTACGACGGTGATGCACCCGGCGCGGGCGTCGTGACCGGCATCGGGCGGGTCGAGGGGGTCGAGTGCGTGGTGGTGGCCAACGACGCGACGGTCAAGGGCGGCACCTACTACCCGATGACGGTGAAGAAGCACCTGCGCGCGCAGGAGATCGCCCTCGAGAATCGGCTTCCGTGCCTGTACCTCGTGGACTCGGGCGGCGCCTTCCTGCCTCTCCAGGACGAGGTCTTCCCCGATCGGGAGCACTTCGGTCGGATCTTCTACAATCAGGCCCAGCTCTCGGCGCGACGGATCCCGCAGGTCGCGCTCGTCATGGGGTCGTGCACGGCCGGCGGGGCCTACGTGCCAGCCATGTCCGACGAGACGGTCATCGTCAAGGGCACCGGCACGATCTTCCTCGGAGGCCCGCCGCTGGTCCAGGCCGCCACCGGCGAGGTGGTGACGGCGGAGGAGCTCGGCGGTGCCGAGGTGCATACCGTCCAGTCCGGCGTGGCGGACCACTACGCCCTTGACGACGAGCACGCCCTCGCCATCGGGAGGCAGATCGTGGCGAACCTGGCCTGGCACAAGCCGGACCCGCCGTGGGTCATCGACGAGACCGCGGACCCGGCGGTGTCGCCGGACGAGCTGTACGAGGTCATCCCGTCAGACGCGCGGCAGTCCTACGACGTGCGCGAGGTGATCGCGCGGCTGATCGACGGCAGCGAGTTCCACGAGTTCAAGGAGCGTTACGGCGAGACCCTCGTCACCGGGTTCGCTCGGATCCACGGTCATCCGGTCGGGATCATCGCCAACAACGGGATCCTGTTCAGCCAGTCCGCCCTCAAGGGCGCACACTTCGTGGAGCTCGCCAGCCAGCGCCGAATCCCGCTCGTCTTTCTCCAGAACATCACCGGCTTCATGGTCGGCCGCGAGTACGAGGCCGGGGGCATCGCGCGTGATGGTGCCAAGCTCGTCACCGCCGTGAGCACCACCAACGTGCCGAAGTTCACCGTCATCATCGGCGGCAGCTTCGGGGCCGGAAACTACGGCATGGCCGGCCGGGCATACGGTCCCCGACAGCTGTGGATGTGGCCGAACGCCCGGATCAGCGTCATGGGCGGCCCGCAGGCGGCGCGGGTGCTGTCAACCGTCCGAGGCGGCTTCGCGACCGATGCGGACCGCGACGCCTTCGAGGCCCCGATTCTCGAGAAGTACGAGCTGGAGGGATCGCCCTACCACTCGACCGCGCGGCTGTGGGATGACGGGGTGATCGACCCGATGGACACCCGACGCGTGCTGGCACTCGGAATCAGCGCCGCGCTCAACGCCCCGATCCCCGAGCCGGGGTTCAGCCTGTACCGGATGTGATCGGCCCGTCCTGGGCCACCTGCGGCCGGGGCAGGACGAGCTCGGCCCGCTCGACGTCGAAGCGCATCCCGAACAGCTCCGCGGTTCGCGGCGACTCGATATCGGCCGCGAGGGTCACGACGG
>JAGXHP010000025.1 GCA_024636135.1 Chloroflexota bacterium | reverse complement strand
TCATGACCGCCGGGTCATCGGAATCGGATGCATCGGCCGATCGGGGCCGCCGAGATGACCCCCCGGTCATGGGCCCACCGCTGGCGGAGCCAAGCTCGTCATCGGCAAGACCGCCGAGTCATACATACCAGCGCCGGACGAGCCCATCGGCCACCTACTGGACCCGGGTGACGTACTCGCCGGTTCGAGTGTCGATGCGCAGCACATCACCCTCGTTGACGAACAGCGGCACCTGGACGATCAGGCCGGTCTCCACCGTTGCCGCCTTCTTCGCGCCGGTGGCCGTGTCCCCGGCGAAGCCGGGATCGGTCTGGGTGACGCGCAGGTCGACGGTCACCGGCAGGTCGACGCCCAGGATCTCCGATTCGTGTGAGCTGACGAAGACCTCGGTGTTCTCGACCAGGTACTGCGCGTCGTCACCGAGCATCGTGCGGCTCACGGCGAACTGGTCGTAGGTCTCGCTGTCCATGAAGTGGTAGACGTCCCCGTCGGAGTACAGATACTGCACGCGGCGCTGCTCGACCCGGGCACGCGGCCAGCGCGTTCCGGCCTGGAAGGTCCGCTCCACGATGTCACCCTTGCGGACGTTCTGGAGTTTCATGCGCACCTGCGCGGATCCGCGCGCCATCTTGATGTGGCTCCAGTCGAGGACCTTCATGAGCTGTCCGTCGAGCTCGATGATGACGCCCTTCTTGACGTCGCCGGTGCTGATCAATCGTGAACTCCTGTTGGTGGGCCGATGCGGGAGAGGATACCGCTCAACCGATGGCGATCGGCTCCCGGGTCGATCGGGTGAGGAGCTGCGGGCCGGATGCGGTGAGCGCCACGATGTCCTCGATCCGGATACCCGTGACGCCCGGGAGATAGATTCCCGGCTCGACGCTGAACACCATGCCCGCCTCGAGCGCCGACGCCACCGATCTTCGCAGGCTCGGAGCCTCGTGGGTCTCCAGGCCGATGCCGTGACCCAAACCATGCTCGTAAGCGGCCACTCCCTCGCGCTCGATCCGCTCGCGGGCGAGGGCATCCAGGTCCTGCCCGTTCGCGCCGATGGCGATGGCATCGATCGCCGCCTGCTGGGCCTCGCGGACCGCGTCGTGGTAGCGGCGCACGTCGTCGGGCACGTCCCCGACGAACAGCGTGCGCGTCATGTCGGACCGATAGCCGTCGACGGAGCACCCGAAATCGATGAGCAGGACGTTGCCGCGCTCGATCGGGGCGTCGGAGGGGCGCCCATGCGGCATCGCGGCGCGCGGGCCGGCGAGGACGATCGGCTCGAAGGCGAGCCCCTCGGCGCCCTGGGTGCGGAAGAACCGCTCGAGCTCGAGCGCGACCATCTCCTCGGTCATCCCCGGCTCCACGAACTCGACAAGGTGGTCGAAGCACGCATCGGTCAGGGCACAGGCTCGTTCGATGGCGTCGATCTCTGCCGTGGTCTTGATCGCGCGAAGCGGGACCAGCTCGGCGTCAATCGCGTGCAGCTCCGTGCCCGGAGCCGCGGCCGCCAGGGCCGACCAGTCCGCGTGACTCATGACCGCGGCCTCGGCGCCGAGGCTCGCGACCTCATGGCGCAGCAGCACGCCGGGCAGCTCCATGGCGATCGGCCCCGTCGTGGCGACGAGCTCCCATCCCGGAGCCTGCTGGCGAGCCTGCTCCGTGTAGCGCGAGTCGGCGAAGATCAGTGCCGCGTCCCGCGTGACGAGCAGCGAGCCGGACCACCCCGACGTCGGGCCCTCGGCATCGCCCAGCCGAAAGCCGCTGAAGTAGCGTCGGTTCGCGTTGCGACTGACCAGGGCGGCATCGAGCAACCGTGCATCGAGCAGCGCCCTCAGGCGCGCGAGTCGCTCGTCGCTCACTGCCCGGCGCACTCCTCGTTCGCGCGGGCGATGTTCCCGTTGTGCTCGTCGAGCGTCGTCGAGAAGTAGTGCGATCCGTCCCGCGTGCCGTTCGGGCAGCCGGCCACGAAGAAAAGGTATCCCTCCTCGAGCGGTGCCGTGGCCACGGCCTGAATCGATCCGATGCGGGGCGCCGCGATCGGCATGGGGGGCAAGCCGGGCCGGGTGTAGGTCTGGAACCCGAGCAGGCTCTCGTCAAGCGGCACCTCACCACCACTGACCTGGAGCTGCGGCCACCAGTTCACGGCACCCCACTCGTCGACCGCCAGCGTGCCGCCACCCTCGCTCAGGAACGGATGGCCGACGGGACGTTGCTCCCCCGTCGTCAGGCCGTACTGGAGCGTGGGATCGGCATTGAGCAGGCCGACGGTCTGCGGGTTTTCGGGCTGGAGGAAGCGATTCGTGTACACCGCCGCAATGCGCGGCCGCTCCTCGTCGATGACCGCCTCCCGCTCGACGATGCTCGCGATGATCACCGCCTCGTCGATGCTCAGGCCCTTGGCCGCGATGCCGTCACGGATCTCCTGCGTCAACGAGGCGCCGAACTCGGTGAGAAGCCGGCGGACGACGGCACGCGGTTTCGCGTTCTCGCCGCTGATCTCGTACTCCAGCGTCTCGGGCAGGATGTAGCCCTCGAGGGACCGGCCAGCGGGCAGGTCGGCCAGGAAGTCGAACTCGTTGAGGATGTCGGCGGGGGGCGCCTGGAGCAGCGCGGCGAACTCCTCCATGTTCATCGTCATCTCGCTCGCCGCGAACGCAGCCACGACCTCCTCGAGCCGCAGGCCCTCGCGGATCGTGACGCTGGTGACTTCCCCGAATGCCTGGCCCTGGAGCGCGGCCACGATCTGGCTCGGCCGCAGCGTGGGTGACAGGTCGAACACGCCGGCGGCAAGGGTTCCCTCGCGACCCGAGGTGATGACCGCGTACTGGAACGCGATCTCGCTCTTGATCAGTCCCTGCTCCAGGAGGAGCTGCCCGATCGAGGTGTCCGTGGCTCCCTGCTCAACCGTGATCGTTACGCGTCGCTGCTCGCTGCTGGCAGCCTCGTCGGCCAGGATCTCCGGGTTGTACCACTGCACGAAGTCCTCGACGAGGCCGTGCTCGATCGCGCCGGGATTGTCCTCGACCCAGGCCATGACGCGCGGGGCGAAGAACGTTGTGAAGCCGAACACGAGGAGGAAGGCGAGGAGCGCGATCGATCCGGCGATCCAGGCGACCAGGAGCAGAGGCTCGACGCGGCGGCGGCGGCGGACCGGACCCTCGCGCTGCTCGCGCAGCCGGCGAATCCGGGCGTTCCGTCGATCCTCGTACTCCCCCATGGGCGCGGGGCGTCGGCTCATTCGGTCTCCTCAGGCGGCTGGGCGTCCAGATATTGTTGCAGGATCACGCGTGCGGCCGCCGAGTCTAGCTCCCCGCCATGACGCGACGGACGCGTCCCGGCCTCGACCAGGCGTTCCCCCGCCTCCCACGAGCTGAGTCGCTCGTCCTGGTAGGCAATTGGCATGCCGAAAGCGGCCAACCGCTCCCCGAATGATCGGACGACTCTCGCCTGTGATCCTTCGCTGCCGTCCATGTTCAGCGGAAGACCAAGGACCAGCAGCGCGGCCGACTCCCGAACGGCCATCGCGCGAATGGCATCCAGGTCGTCCTCGAGATTTCGTCGCAGGATCGCCGCCCTGGCAAACGCCATGCGCGTCTCTGCTTCCGCCACGGCCACGCCGATGCGCCGGGTGCCGTGATCGAGGCCGATGATCGTCGTCACGGCACGCTGGGCGCCGGCGACGGGGCGACCTCCGCCTCGACCGTGACGGTGATGCGCCAGTCCAGCTCGGGCACCGTCTCCACCCAGCCGGGCCACAGGTCGATGGCCGCCGCGCCGACCGAGGCCAGCGACGAGCGGGCCTCCGCTGCGCCCAGGCCACGAATGGCCTCGACGATCGCCTCACGATCGATCGCCGGCGTCGATGCCGCCGTCACCGCGGCCTCGATCAGCAGGGCGTCGCCGTCGCGGGTGGCCGCACCGAGCGTGACCGTGATGCTCGAAGGGACAAGCTCGTGGCCCTCCGGGAGCGGCGGTGGGTCGGATCGCGCCTGTTCTTCGGCCATGGCAGTGACCGTCTCGCGCGAGACCGTCAGCCGATCGTAGGCCAGCACGCCGGTCAGCTCGACGGACGGCTGGTCGCGAGTGCCCACGAGGCCATCGAGACCGTCAATCCGAGGCTCGGAGGACTCAGATTCATCGGCGACGACCGCATCACCCGTGGCGCCCAGCCGCCCTTCCAGCTGCGACTCGAGCTCGGCTTCGAGCGAGAGAATTGCCGCGTCAACGTCCTCCTGGGTGATCTCCGGCCCGCTCTCGTCGACACCGCCGCTCGTCGGCTCCGGGTTGACCACCAGGCGCTGCGCGTTGTTCGGGAATCCGCGCAGGCGCGCCGCGACGTTCTGGCTCAGGATCGTGTCGATCGCCTCCGCGGCGACGTTTGCGGCGGGACCAATGGCCGCGGCCGCGACGCCGACGGCCTCCTCGCCCGCGCGGATCGTGCCTTCCGCTGTCAGCGTCCCCGCCGGCACCACGACCTCGGCGGTGGTGGCGAAGGCCTGCTCACCGGCGGCGACGAGCGCGCCACTCCCCACCGCAACGGCGACGGTGTTGAAGTTGCGGAACACCACCACCCCGGTCGCCGCGGCCTGGATCGGGTACGTGCCGGTCGCGGTGACGATGGCGATGGCCTCGACCGAGCCCTGAGCGCGATCGGGTTCGTCGACCCGGATCTCGTAGGGCACCGGTCCGACCGGCTCGCTGCGCGGCACGATCGTCACGGTCGCCGCCGGCAGGACGACCGCACCGACGGCACCGCCCACCACAATGACGGCGGCGAGCGCGGCGAGCAGCAGGGCCGCTGGTGCCGATCGCCGTGCCCGAGCCGGCGGCGGATCGAGCTGGGGGCGACGCGGGCGCGGCACGGCCCGAGTCTCGTCGGCATCGGCCGCGCGCGCGGGAGGCGCGAGGGCGACGGCCACCGGGGCCGTCTCGTCGCTCTCGGCTGTGACATCGCCGCGCATCACGCGAATGGGGGCGCGTCCGGCCGGCGCGGCATCGGCCACGGGAACCGCCGCGCGCGCATCCTCGATCGTCGCCCATGCGCCGAGGTCCGCCTCGGCCGCCAGCGACCGCGTCAGGGAGTCACCGACCACGGCGAGGTCGCGGCTGGTCTCCTGCGCGGCTCGGGCCATCAGGCGCATCGCGACGACACTCGACGTGGCACGCGAGCGCCCCGGCGCGACGATGACGATCCGCTCCGCGTCCGTGGCCCGGATTCGGCGCACCACGGTGGTGACCTCGTCGTCGGTCTCGAGGTAGAGCAGCGCAAGCGGCTCGCTCACAGGGCCATCTCCCGCACCACGCCGCGCATGGCGCGATCGACGGCCGACGCCCCGGCGTCGAGGATGAGCGCCTGGTGGGCGAGGGCCATGGGCGTGACGTCCTGGCGGGTTCCCAGGCGACCGGTCGCGTCGCGCAGGCCGAGCACCTCGTCCGGGGCCATGGGACGCACCGACGGCCGTCGCGCGAATGGCAGGGCACTCCACCAGCCATCCTCCGCCAGCACGCTTCGCACCTGCGGCAGGTCGGCGCCGCCGCCGCACAGGAGGATGCGCGCCGGAAGCAGCTCTCCGGCCGCCAGGTCGCCGATCATGAGCTCGACCCCATCGCGCCAGATCCGGGCGTCCTCGAGCAGCGCCTCGGCCACGTCGGGGTCCTCGTCGGTCTCGACGGCGAGCTTGCGTGCTTCCGCATCGGCGAACGAGATGCCCAGCCGCTCCGCCACGCCCTTCGTGAAGGCGCGGCCGCCGAGCGCCAGCATCTTCGTCCCCGCGATGCCGCCACCACGGACCAGGGCCACGTCCGTCGTTCCCCCGCCGATGTCGATGAAGACCGCCCCCGCGTCGCCGAGCTCGCCGGGGTCGAGGCACGTCGCGACCGCATAGGGCTCGGCGATCACCCCCAGCAGCTCGAGATCCAGGGCGTTGGCCACGGATTGCAGCGCGCCGAGATGGACCATCGGGGCGAACGCGTTGAACAGGTGGAGCTCGACCTGCGCGCCGGTGAATCCGATCGGGTTGCTGACCGGGTAGCCGTCGATCTTCATCTCGACGATGGCTGCGTGGACCAGGCGCACGTCGAGCCGATCCATCCCGGACTCCCAGCGGATCCGCTCCTCCGCCTCGTCGAGCGCCGACTTCTGTGCCCGCGCCACGATACGCTGCAGCTCGTCCTCGTCGAGTGGCTGGCGCGGAGCATCGCGTCGGCTGACGAGCGTGCTGGTCGCGCCCTTCACCAGCTCGCCGGCGATCCCGATGACCGCCGCCGTTGGACGCCGACCGGCCATGGCGCGCGCCTCATCCATCGCCGCTCGGCTGTTCTCGACCACGGCGTCGATGTCGCTCACCGTGCCGGACTGCATGTGGGCCAGGCCCTGCCGCTGACGCCCGGTGCCCAGCACCAGCCCCGAGAGGCGCCCGCCGGGGTCACGCTCGACCGAGAGGACGAGGGCCTTGGCATACTCGGTGCCGATGTCGAGCGCGGCGATCGCGGGATGGGCTCCGGCGCGTCCGGCAGCACGCAGCCGATCCGCGACACGACCCCAGAGCTGCTGCACAACCGTCACTGCGGCGTGTCAGGCCGACCCGATCCGCTGGAGCGCCTCGAGCGCGAGGCGACCGGCCTCGCGCAGCGCCTCGTCGAGGCGAGCCCCGTCGCGACCGCCGGCCTGCGCAAGATCTGCGCGACCGCCACCCCCACCGCCAATGATCGGCGCGGCCTGGCGTATCACGGCGCCGGCATCGAAGCCCTCGGCCGCCAGGTCACGACTCGCGGCGACGAGCAGCGACGGCGATCCGTCGGAGCCGCCACCCGCGACGAGGACGAAACGACCGGTCATGCCCCGGAGATCGTCGGCGAGCGCGCGCAGCGCGTTCGCATCGGCCTCCGGAAACGACTGCACCACGACCTTGGTCTCCCCCGCCTGCTGGGCAGCGTGGAGGGCTGCCGCCGCGTCGAGGCGCGCTCCCGCCGTTCGCGGTCCCTTTGCCGCGCGCTCGGCCTCGCGGAGCCGTGCGATCAGGGCTTCGACCCGCTGCGGAACGTTCTCCTCGCGCTCGCCCAGCAGCTGCGCCGTGGCATGCAGCGCCTCGAGACGCGAGGCCACCAGATCGTCCGCGGCCTCGCCGGTGACCGCCTCGATCCGTCGCAGGCCGGCGCCGATGCTCGACTCACCGGTGATGACGAACTGGCCGATCTGTCCGGTGCTCGCGACGTGTGTCCCGCCGCACAGCTCCTTGCTGTAGCCATCGACCTGGACCACCCGCACCGATTCGGGCAGGTACTTCTCCCCGAAGAACATGTCCGCGCCGAGGGACTGTGCGTCGCCCATCGCCATCCATTCGGGATGGACCGGCGCGTCACGGCGAATCTGCGCGTTCACGAGCCGCTCGACCTCGCGCAGCGACTCGCGTGCTGTTGCCCCCTGCGCCGGAAAGTCGAAGCGCAGCGCCTCCGGACCCACCCACGAGCC
>JAGXHP010000157.1 GCA_024636135.1 Chloroflexota bacterium | reverse complement strand
GGCAGGGAGCGGGGCACCCAACCTGACCGGAGGCCATGGTCTAGGCTTTGACGCGATCGGTCCACCGACCCAACCTGAGCAAATCTACGGAAAGCTGCCATTCCATGTCCCTGGTCGTCGATTCCATCACCAAGCGCTTCGGCGACGTCGTCGCCCTCGATGGCGTGTCGTTCACCGTCGAACCCGGCCGCATCTTTGGCCTGCTCGGCGCGAACGGGGCGGGCAAGACAACGAGCATGCGCATCGTGCTCGACATCCTGCGCGCCGATGCCGGAACCGTCACGTGGCAGGGCGAGCCGAACACCGCGCTCCCCCGCCGCACCTGGGGCTACCTCCCGGAGGAGCGCGGGCTCTACCCGCGAATGCTCATCGGCGAGCAGCTGCGATTCTTCGCCGCGCTGTTCGGCGTGCCGGACGCCACCGCGCGCGCCGAGATCGACGACTGGCTGGAACGCTTCCGGATTCCCGAATACCGCGAGCGCAAGGTCGAGCAGCTTTCGAAGGGCAACCAGCAGAAGATCCAGTTCATCGCCTCGATCCTCCACGACCCGCAGGTGCTGATCATGGACGAGCCCTTCAGCGGGCTCGACCCGGTCAACGTGCGGCTGCTCAAGGAGGCGTTCATCGAGATGAAGTCCCGCGGCAAGACGCTCGTCTTCAGCACCCACCAGATGGAGCAGGTGGAGGAGCTGTGCGAGTCGATCGCGATCGTCGACCGCGGGCGTGTGGTGGTGAGCGGGGCCGTTCGTGACGTGAAGCGGGCCATGGGCCGGCAGGTCGTCCGGCTGGCCACCGACGGCGACGGTCGTGGGGTCGAGTGGCTGACGGAGATCCCGGGCGTGGAGCTCACGACCCGTCGCGAGGACTACGTCGAGCTCCACGTTCCCGTCGACCGCGATCCCGGCAGCATCCTGCGCGCCGCGATCGACCGCGGCGAGCGCGTCACCCGTTTCGAGATCGCCGATCCGAGCCTCGAGGAGATCTTCGTCGAGCACGTCGGTCGGCGGGCCGTCGACGAGTCCGAAGAGCATCTCGCCGCATCCAGCCGCGAGGCTGCGTCGTGATGGACCTGTTCCCGAACGCCCTGCACGTCGCGCGACGCGAGTACCTGTTCCGAGTCCGCGGCCGCGCATTCGTCATCACGACGGCGCTCCTCGCGTTGGCGATCATCGGCGTGACGATGGTGCCGACACTGCTCGGAGCGCTGGGCGTCGCCGATCCACCGACCGTCGCGATCGACGTCCAGGCCGACGACATCACGACGGACCCGGTCCTGACGGTCCAGACGGCGCTCATCATCGGCGCCGATCCGTCGGCCGATCCCGGGTCACCCCCGCTCGAGGGTGATCGAGCCCGCGTGACCCGCACCGATGATCCCGATGCGGCGGCCCAGTCGGTGCGCGACGGCGAGCTCGATGCCCTGCTCACCATCACCCGCGACGCCGATGACGAGCTCGAGTTCGAGTTCCTCGGCAGCGCGAGCCCGACGAACATGACCCGGCTCCTCATCACCCAGGCGTCTGCTGCGATCGCGATCGCGGATCGCCTGGAGCGCGCGGGGATCGATCCCCGCCAGAGTGCCGAGCTGTTCCAACCCCCGAGCTTCACCGCGGTGCCGGTCGACCCTGACGACAGCCGGAACGCGGAGGATTTCGGCGGGGCGTTCATCCTCACCTACGCGGTCGTCATCCTCACCTTCCTGGCGATCCTGACGTACGGCAACTGGGTCGCCCAGAGCGTTGCCGAAGAGAAGTCGGGCCGGGTGATGGAGCTGCTGATCACCGCGGCCACGCCACGCCAGCTGCTGACCGGCAAGGTCCTGGGCACCGGCGCCGCGGGACTGACGCAATACCTGGCCATCGTGGTGGCGGCGGTCATCGGACTGGTGGCCAACGGTCCGATCTCCGAAGCCCTCGGCGTGGCGGGCGAGCTGCCGTTCTCCCTGCCGTCGCTCGGCCCGGTCATGCTGCTGGGATTCGCCGCCTTCTTCCTGCTCGGCTTCCTCCTGTACGCGACCCTCTACGCGGCCGCCGGATCGATGGTGAGCCGCATCGAGGACGTGCAGCAGGCGGTCGGGCCGCTCATCTTCCTGGCCATGGGCGGCTACCTCGCCTCGTTCACGGCGCTCAACGATCCCGACGCGCAGTGGGTCGCCGTCCTCTCGCTCGTGCCGTTCTTCAGTCCCTATCTCATGCCCGCCCGGATGCTCCTGACCTCGGTCGGCATCGGGGAGATCCTGCTGGCGCTGGTGCTGCTCGTCGCCGTGCTGGCGGCGGCGATCTGGCTCGCGTCGCGCATCTACAGCGCCGGGGTGCTGATGTACGGGCAGCGAGTCGGAATCCGTACGATCTGGCGCGCGACCCGCGTGGCTCGCTGACAATCGTGGACGCTCTCGAGATCGAGGGGCGCCGGCTCGAGCTCGTCGAGGGTGACATCACCACGCAGACGGTCGATGCGATCGCCAACGCCGCCAACACGGCACTGCGCGGGGGCGGAGGCGTCGACGGCGCGATCCACCGTGCGGCTGGCCCGGCTCTCCTGGCCGAGCTCGGCGAGCGCTACCCCGACGGCACGCCGACCGGCACGGCGGTCGCCACCAATGGCCACGGCCTGCCGGCGAAGTGGATCCTTCACGCCGTCGGACCGATCTGGCGCGGCGGCGGCCACGGTGAGGAGGCCCTGCTGACCGATGCGTACAGGGCCTGCCTGCGCCTGGCCGATGAACTGGGCGCCCGGGCGGTCGCCTTTCCCGCCATCAGCATGGGCATCTACGGGTATCCGGGCCCCGAGGGAGCGCGCGTGGCGATCGACACCGTCGCGCGTCATCTCGGAAGGGGCACCGGGATCGAGACCGCCCGATTCGTCCTGTACAGCCACGAGACGCTCGAGCTGTTCCACGACGCGCTCGTCCGCTGGCAGACCGATCGGTCGGTCGACCGTGGAGCGGGGTAGGATCAACGGCATGGAGGGCACTCCGCCAACCGCGGTCATCAACACCCGAGCGCTGACGAAGCACTACGGGTCGGTGCCCGCGCTCACCGACCTCACGCTCGATGTGGCACAGGGCGAGATCTTTGGCTTCCTCGGACCCAACGGCGCCGGGAAATCAACGATGATCCGCACCCTCCTCGGGTTCCTCCACGCCACGAGCGGCAGCGCGACCGTGCTGGGCCGAGACGTGGCGACCGAATCGGTCGAGATCCGGCGGCTCACCGGCTACCTGCCCGGCGGCATCGCCCTCTACGACTCGCTGAACGGAGAGCAGGTGCTCGACTACCTGGCCGACATGCAGGGCCGAACGCCGCATCGGCGCCAGCAGCTGTGCGACCGGCTCGAGCTCCCAACATCGGTTCTGAAGCGCAAGGTCCGCGACTACTCGCGCGGCATGCGGCAGAAGATCGGCGTGGTCCAGGCCCTCCAGCACGACCCCGAGCTCGCGATCCTCGACGAGCCGACCGAGGGCCTCGACCCGCTGATGCAGCAGGCCTTCTACGCGATCCTCGACGACCTCCGCCGCGAGGGACGCACCGTCTTCTTCAGCTCGCATGTGCTCTCGGAGGTCGAGCGGCTGTGCGACCGGGTGGGGATCATCCGCGCCGGTCGTCTCATGGCAATCCATGACGTCGGAGAGCTGCTCGCGCGACGGCGGCGCCGCGTCACCCTGCGCTGGCGCGGCGCGGCGCCGGACCCGTCGACGCTCCCCGGCCTGGAGGACGTGCAGGTCGACGGCAACCGGCTCATTGGCACGCTTTCGGGGGAGGTTGCCGGGTTCATCCGCTCGATCGCATCGCCGAACCTCGACGACCTCACCATCGAGCCGGCGAGCCTCGAGGAGGCGTTCCTCGAGTACTACGCCAGCGACGAGGGCTCCGACGAGCCTCAGAGGGACGGTCGATGAGCGGCCGGCTCCTGGTCCAGACCCTGCGCTGGTACCGCGTGCGCCTGCTGGTCGTCACGCTGGCCGCCATCGCGTGGGGCGTGATCATCCCGATCATCTTCGACGCATTCAGCGACGCGGTCCGCGACCTCGCGAACTCCGGCGCCTTCCCCGAGGAGATGCTGAATATCGGCTCCGGCTCGCTCTTCACCCTGCCGGGGTCCATCACGCTGGGGCTTCAGCACCCGCTGGCGCTGGCGATGTTGGGCATCTTCGCCATCGGCGCATCGGCAACGGCCATCGCCGGAGAGCGGGCGCGGGGGACCCTGGAGGTGCTGCTGGCCCGACCGATCTCGCGGAACGCGGTCTACGTCAGCATCCTGGTGGCCCTCCTGATCAGCGTCGTGATCGTGCTGGTCGCGCTGCTCGGGGGCATGATCGGGGCGTCGGCCGCCATCGGGCTGGTGGACGAGCTGGACCTCGCCCAGCTGCCGCTGGTGCTGCTCAATGGCTTCCTGCTGTGGGCAGGCTTCGCCACGTTCGGCCTCGCAACGTCGGTGACCTTCGATCGACCAGGCCCGGCGATCGGCATCTCCGTCGGGTGGCTGTTGCTGCACTACTTCCTGGAGATCCTGGGCTCGCTGTGGACTGATGCCGCCTGGACGCAGGAGTACTCCCTGCTCCACCATTTCAACCCCGGCGAGATCCTCACCGGGAAGCTCGACCCGATCGACCTCGTCGTCACCGCCGCGGCGTTCGTGATCCCGCTCGTCTACGCGCTCGTCGTCTTCCCGCGGCGCGACCTCGCGGCACCGGCCTAACCGCCGGGAATCGGGTACGGCTCCAGCGCGAGCTCGATGACATCGTCGAGCGGAAGCTGACGGCCCTCGTCGTACGCAGCGCGGAGCTCGGCATCGTCCTGGGCGAGCTTCTCGGGATAGAAGTCGGACCACTCGCGGTTGAGGCGGCCCAGCTGCGCGCCACCCTGGGCCTGGATCGCGTTCGCGGCGCCAGCCAGGCGCATCGAGCGCGGGCGATCGCCGGCCAGGTAGGCCGTCACCGCCAGGCCATCGAGGACCAGCGCGTAGCCGGAGAGGTCGCCGGTCTCCCGGAACAGCTGGAGCGCCTCGATGTTGTGGGCGTGGGCCTGCACCGCCCGCTCGCGGAGGTTGTCGCTGATGCCCAGCATGTAGCGCGTCCAGGCCAGCATGAACCGATCGTCGGCCGCCGTGAAGATCTCGATGCACTGGCGTGCGAGCTCCTCGATGCGATCGTATGCGCCGGTCCGGGTGAGGATCTCGTTGTTCATCATCGCCCACAGGACGCGGCCCTCGCCCGGCCGGTCACCGATCCGGCGATAGATGGCGAGCGCCTCCGCGGACTCGTCCGACGCATGAACCGGAATGACGGGCGGCGCGTCGGGCGTCTGGCTTTCGATGACGAAGCTCATGATGCGGTTGAACAGTGCGTTGGCGACCTCCGCCTCGGTGGAATGCTCGCGGTGGATCGCCAGGGCCACGCCGTAGTGCTCGCGCGCCACGGCGAAGTCCCCCTGCCAGTAGGCGAGGCCGCCGGCAGCCTCCTGGGCGCGCGCCAGGCACGGTGGGTCGGCATCGATCCCCGTCATGGCCAGGATGCGGCGCGCGCGCTCCCGACCCTCGACGAGGTAGCCGCGCATCTGCCAGAAACGCCACAGCCCCGCCAGCGCACGGAGTGCGAGATTGGTCTCCCCGTACTCGACGCTCGCCGCAATCGCGGCGCGCAGGTTGTCGTGCTCACGCTCGATGCGATCGAGGAGCTCCTTCTGGCGCGGCCCCATGATCTCGGCCGCCATCGACTCCACCATCTCGATGTAGTGCCTGGCATGGCGGCGCCGGACGGCGTCGGCCTCGCCGGATTCCACGAGCCGTTCGTTCGCGAACTCTCGGATGGCCTCCAGCATCCGGAAGCGAGCATCGCCCGCATCGTCCAGCTGGCGGACCAGGCTCTTGTCGAGCAGTGATCCGATGCCGTCGAGCGCATCGGCCTCACCCATGATTGCCTCGACGGCCTCGAGATCGGCACCACCCACGAACACGGAGAACTGCATGAAGAAGCGGCGGTCGCGGTCGTCGAGGATGTCGTAGCTCCAGGCGATGGCCCCACGCAGGGTCTGCTGCCGCTCCGGCAGGTCGCGGGCGCCGCCGGACCCGAGGTCGAGCGTGCTGGTCAGGCGGGCCAGCATCGCCTCGGGGCTGAGGATGCGGATGCGGGCGGCGGCGAGCTCGATGGCCAGCGGCAGGCCCTCGAGGCGCCGGCAGATCTCGACGATCGCCGCGGCGTTCTCCGAGGTCAGCGCGAAGCCAGGCCGGACGGCACGGGCCCGCTCCACGAAGAGCGCCACGGCGGGCGACTCGGCGACGAGATCGGGCTGGTCGCTGCGCGGATCGGGAAGCCCCAGCGGCGCAACGGGATACTCCTGCTCGCCGTACACCCGCAGGGCGCTGCGGCTGGAGGCGATCATCCGCAGGTTGGCGGTCGCGCGAAGGAGCTCGCCGATGTCGGGTGCCGCCTCGACAACCTGCTCGAGGTTGTCGAGCACGAGGAGCAGCCTTCGCTCGCCAATGTGCTCGGGCAGGCGCTGGAGCGGCTCACGACCCGGGTCGGCCAGCCCGAGAACCTGCCCGATCGTGGGCAGCACCAGTTCCAGCTCGCGGATGGGTGCCAGGGCCACGAAGTGCACGCCATCGGGGAAGCGATCCATGACGTCCGTGGCCACCTGGAGGCTGAGCCGTGTCTTGCCGGTCCCGCCGGGACCGGTGAGGGTCACGAGCCGGTGTGCCTCGAGAAGCTCGCGCACCTCGGCCAGCTCGCGCTCTCGCCCGACGAAGCTCGTCAGCTGCGTCGGCAGGGTGCTCGGCCGGACGTCGATCGAGCGCAGAGCCGGGAAGTCGGCCGGCAGTCCCGGGCTCGTGAGCATGAAGATCCGCTCGGCTACGGCAAGGTCCTTGAGCCGATGGGATCCCAGGTCGGCCAGCTCCGCGCCCTCCGGGAGGGACGGCCGCGCCAGCGCCTCGGTTGCGGCCGACAGCAGGATCTGACCACCGTGTCCGGCGGCCATGATCCGGGCCGCGCGGTGGACGTCGAGCCCGACGTACGTGTCGCCGGAAAGAACGCCCTCACCGGTGTGGATCCCGATGCGCGCGCGGATCTCGCCGTCGCTCGGCCACGCCTCCTCGGTCAGGGCGCGCTGGGCGTCGAGCGCCGCGCGAACGGCTCCGGTCGGGCTTCGGAACACGACGAAGAAGGAGTCGCCCTCGGTGCCCACGACCTGGCCCTCGTGGGCCGCGAATGCGGCCGAAAGGAGCTCCTGGTGTCGACGCAGCAGCGGCGGCCAGCGGTCTCCACAGGCCTGGAGCAGGCGGGTCGAACCCTCGATGTCGCTGAACAGGAAGGTGACCGTTCCGGTCGGAAGATCGGGCATCGGGAGGTGAAGTGTGCGTCCCCGCGAGGCCGGGCACAAGACCCGCGGCGCTCCGCTAGGCTTCGCCGGTG
The DNA here is from genome assembly GCA_024636135.1 of Chloroflexota bacterium. Taxonomy (GTDB): domain Bacteria; phylum Chloroflexota; class Limnocylindria; order QHBO01; family QHBO01; genus JACDBZ01. Next base: position 2,509 of record JAGXHP010000157.1, on the reverse strand, counting down.
CGCGCGCTCGTCCACCTCCTCATCGATCGGCCGATTCTCACCGCCGTCCTCGGCGCCCTGACGATCGCGGGATCGGCCATCGTCGTGCGCCTCGCCGACGTTGAGCCCTCGACCGCCGCGTTCTTCCGCCTGGCCTATGCCCTACCGCCGTTGGCGCTGCTGGCCTGGCTCGAGCGACGCCGCTACGGGCCGCGAGCGCCGGGCCAGTCGCGCCTGGCATGGATCGCGGGCGCGTTCTTCGCCGTGGACCTGATCCTGTGGCACCACGCCATCAACCAGGTCGGCGCGGGGCTGGCCACCGTCCTGGGCAATACCCAGGTCGTCGTCGTGCCCCTGGCGGCGTGGGCGTTCCTGCGCGAGCGCCCATCGGGACGCGTGGCGATCTCCGTCCCCGTGGTGTTAACGGGCGTCGTCCTCATCTCCGGCGTGATCGGGGTTGGCGCGTATGGAGAGAACCCGGTCCTGGGCGTGCTGCTTGGGCTGGGCACCGGGCTCGCCTATGGCGGGTTCATCCTCATCCAGCGCGGCGCGAATGCCGACATCCGGCGCCCTGCGGGTCCGCTGTTCGAAGCCTCGCTGTCCGGAGCGCTCGTGACGCTGGCGATCGGCATGCCGCTTGGCGAGATCGACCTGGTTCCGAGCTGGCCGTCCCACGGCTGGCTGCTCCTGCTCGCGCTCGGCGTCCACGTGGTCGGTTGGCTGCTCATCAGCCTCAGCCTGCCGCGGCTGCCGGCCGCCCTGACCTCGGTCGTGCTGACCATCCAGCCGGTCGGCTCGGTGCTGCTCGGGATCGTGATCCTGGCGGAGGCGCCGTCGTCGTTCCAGCTGCTGGGCGTTGCCTTCATCCTGGCCGGCCTGCTGCTCGCCACGCTACGCATCCGCGTGCGGAGGACCCGTCGCGCCAGGCTCGGGACCGGCTGAGTCAGGCGACGACGTTCGGGAGCGACACGTGGAAGCAGGTCGCGGCCTCGTCGCTCTCGACCTCGATCAACCCGCCGTGGCGACCGACCACGTTGTGCGAGATGTGGAGGCCGAGGCCGGTGCCCTTGCCGGGCGGCTTCGTCGTGTAGAACGGCTCGAACAGGCGTGTCCGAATCTCCGGAGGAATCGGCGCGCCGGTGTTGCAGATGGAAACCCGGACTCCCGCGCCGTCACGCACGGCGCGCAGCGTGAGCGTCCCGGCGCCGTCCATGGCATCGATCGCGTTGTCCACGAGATTCGTCCACACCTGGTTGAGCTCGGAGCCATAGGCCTCGATCTCCGGGAGGTCGTCCGCGACCTCCTGCACGACGGTCACGCCCCCCTCCCGCAGCTTGTGGCGCAGGATCACGAGGGTCTGCTCGAGGCCGATGCGCACGTCGATGCGCTGGCGCGGGGCCTGGTCCAGGTAGGCGTAGCCCTTCACCGCGGCCACGATCTCGCTGATCCGGTCGACCGCCATCGCCAGCTCGTCGAGCAGCTGATGGACCGATGCGTCCGCGGCCAGCCACGGCAGCACCTCGGCGGGCTGCGCCCGTAGCGCGGCCGGGTTCCAACCCGCGTCCACCAGCGCACTGGCGGCCTCGGAACTCCCCGCCAGGCCCGCGACCTCGTCGATGAGGTCGGCCCGGTCGAGCGCTGACGTCGGAGCGGAGGCTCCCGGGGGTGGCGTTGGGGGTGGCGAGGGGCGAGGCAGCGACTCCGCGGCCCCAATGGCCTCGGCCAGGGAGCGCGCGGAACGGGAGGCCGCAGCGGCGGGGTTGTTCAGCTCATGGGCCAGGCCTGCGGCCAGGGTGCCGAGGCCGGCCAGCTTCTCGCGCTCGCGCAGCGTGGCTTCCATCGACCGCAGGCGGCCGACCGCCGTGCGAATGACACTGAGCGCCACGTCCGGGCCGGCAGCCAGAAGCTGACGCATGACGTCCACCGGGATGCGCAGCGCCTCCGCCGCACCGACGGCCCGGACCGTGGCGAGGCGACGCCCGCCCTCGAGTGCGGCGATCTCGCCCTGGAGCGAGCCGGGGCCGACCCGAGCCAGCGGCACGTTCGTCGTACCGCTGCGCTTCGTGACATCGAGCTCCCCCTCGAGCACGACGTACAGTGCGTCGGCCACCTCGCCCTCCTCGATGAGCGCGTCACCGGGGCCCAGGTCGACGATCTCCCCGAGGTCGATGATCTGCGCCAGCTGCTCGTCCTCCAGGCCGCCGAACAGCGCGGTGGCGCGCAGGCGGTCGGCGATCTCGGCGGCCGGCAGGTGCTCGTGGCTCACAGGGACGCCAGGTACTCGTGGATGAGGCTCACCGCCATGGCTCCCTCCCCCACCGCGCTGGCGATCCGCTTGATCGACCGGTGACGGACGTCGCCGGCGGCGAATACCCCGGGCATGCTCGATTCGAGGAGTGCGGCCTCGCGTCCGCCGCTGCGGGACGCCACCTGTGGTCCGGTGAGGATGAATCCACGCTCGTCGCGCTCGACCACGCCGTCCAGCCACGAGGTGCGCGGCTGTTGACCGATGAACACGAAGACGGCGGAG
>JAGXHP010000156.1 GCA_024636135.1 Chloroflexota bacterium | reverse complement strand
GGCGGAATCCCGACCCCGTGATCGGTGACGGTCACCACCACATCGCTCCCCTGGCGGACCGCCTCGAGGCGGTCCGCCAGGGGAGCGATGTGGTGGTGACCGTCACCGATCACGGGGTCGGGATTCCGCCCGAGCACCAGGCGCGGATCTTCGACATGTTCACGCGCGGGCCGTCGAGCGGCCAGGACGGACTCGGCGTTGGCCTCACGCTGGCCGATCACCTCGCGCGCCTGCATGGTGGCTCGATCGAGGTGACCAGCGAGGGAGCCGGGCTGGGGAGCCAGTTCCGCGTCCATCTCCCGGTCATCCTCGCCGCGCCGGGCGACGAGGCGCCGCCCGTCGGGATGGGGCATCCCCATTCGCCCCAGCGGGTCCTCATCGTGGACGACAACCGCGACGCGGCCGACGCCCTTGCCGGACTGCTCGAGCTCGACGGCAACGAGGTCCACGTCGCGCACGACGGACAGACGGCCCTGACCATGGCGGAGGAGCTGCGTCCGCAGGCCATCCTGCTCGACATCGGCCTGCCGCAGCTCAACGGCTACGAGGTCGCGGAGCGGATCCGGGCAACCGAGTGGGGAGCCTCCATCCTGCTGCTCGCCCTGACCGGCTGGGGGCACCCGGACGACCGTGCCAAATCGGAGCGCGCCGGCTTCGACGAGCACCTCATCAAGCCGGTCGAGATCGAGATCCTCACCGAGCTGCTCGCGCGGAGCGCATCGCAGCGCTGATCCGAGCCGGCGGTGGCGGCCATACTTGCGGCCATGGCACGCGTTGCGGTCGTCTTCACTGGCGGGACCATTGCGATGCGCTCGGATGTCGGGAGTGCCGGCAACGTTCCGACCCTGCGCGGCGTTGACCTTCTCGCGTCGGTGCCGGGCCTCGACACGATCGCCGACGTCGAGCCGATCGACTGGGGCCTCATCCCGGCATCGCACCTGAGCTTCGACCAGGTCCTGGAACTCGGCCGCATCGTGGCCACGCAGCTCCAACGCCCCGAGATCGACGGCGCCGTCGTCGTGCAGGGCACCGATGTCATCGAGGAGACGGCGTTCGCCTGGGATCTCCTGCCGCTCGGCAGCAAGCCGGTCGTGGTCGTCGGGGCCATGCGTTCCGCCACCCAGGACGCCTACGACGGGCCCGAGAACCTCCGGAACGCGATCGCCGCGGCGGCCGATCCGCAGCTCCGTGGCCAGGGCGTCGTGCTGGTCATGGCCGGGGAGATCCATGGGGCAGATGACGTGCGCAAGACCCACACCCACGCGCACGCCACGTTCCAGAGCCCCAATGCCGGGCGCCTCGGGATGGTGGCCGACGGCAGCGTGACGCTGCTTCGGCAGCGGACACCCGTGCGTCTGCCATCGATGCCCGAGCGCGCACGCCTGCCGATCCCGCTGCTGACGGTCGTCCTCGACGAGGAGCCGCATCTCGGTCCACGTCCGGCTGGCGCGGTGGTGGCTGCCGCCGGTGGAGGCAATACCCCGGTGGCCTACCTCGACCTCGTTCGGCCGCTCATCGATGGCGGGATGCCGGTGGTGCTCGCGACCCGCACCGGATCGGGGCGGCCGCTCGCCGGATACGCGTTTCCGGGCGGCAGCTCGGCATGGTGGGAGGCCGGGGCGATCTTCTCGGGCACGCTGCACCCGCTGAAGTGCCGGGTGCTCCTGGCGCTGGGCCTCGGCGCGGGCCTCGATGCGGCGGACCTGGCCGCATGCTTCGCGCACTATGGCGGAGGGCGCGGAACTCCCTGATCAGGCGGGGACGCGGTGGACCTCGAGCAGGTTCGGGCCGCTCCCCGCGCGTGCGGTCGAGGCCACCAGCACGACCGCGGTATCCGGCTCCAGCGATCGATCCTCGCCGATCAGCCAGGCCATGAGGCCCAGACGCTCGCCCGAGTCGTCAGGCGGGACGCAGGGCCGGGCAAGTACTCCGTGGACGAGAGCCAATCGCGCGACGACGGCGGGATCGGGCGAGAACGCGTGGATGGGCACCCGCGGCCGCAGCGCCGACAGGATGCGCGCGGTTCGACCGGTGCGGGTGTAGCAGGCGATCGCGGATACGTCGCGGTCCGCCGCGGCGAGGGCGACGGCCGCGTACGCCAGCGCATCGGCATCCGTCTCGGCGCCGGCGGGTGCGCCCGCGGCAAGATATGCCGCGCCCTGCTCCTCGCACAGCCGGCTGATCCGGCCCGCCGCCTCTGCCGCCAGGATCGGGTACTCGCCGATGGCGGTCTCGCCGGAGAGCATGATCGCGTCAGCGCCGTCGAAGATCGCGTTCGCGACGTCACTCGCCTCAGCGCGGGTCGGGCGCGGCGAGGCGACCATCGACTCCAGCATCTGCGTTGCCACGATCGTGGGTGTACCGCGGTCGAGGGCGCGCCGCACCAGCTGCTTCTGGAGGATCGGTACCTCCTCGTAGGGCAGCTCCACGCCGAGGTCGCCTCGGGCGATCATCACCGCGTCGGCCGCGTCACAGATCGCGTCGAAATCGGCGATGGCCGGCCTCGTTTCGACCTTGGCCACGATGGGTGGCCCATCCGGCCCCAGCAGCTTCCTCAGCTCTGCCACATCGCTCGCGCGGCGCACGAACGACTGGGCGACGAAGTCGGCGCCCAGCTCGATGGCGCGCGGTGCATCGGCGCGGTCCCTCGGCGTCAGGGATGGGCTCGACAGGCGATCGGACGGCACGCTGACCCCGGCGTGCGCTCGAATCAAACCTCCGCGCACCACCTCGGTCGTCACGTCGCCGCCATCCAGCGCCGTGACGCGAAGCTCCGCAGCCCCGTCGGCGAGCAGAATGCGGTCGCCCGCTTCGAGCTCCTGCGCGAGACCCGACTGGCTCACGTGAGCCCCGTCCCTGTCGCCGGGGCCGGTCGCGGACCGCAGCTGAAACGTCGCTCCGGTTTCGAGGACGACCTCGTCGTCACGCAGATCGCCGAGGCGGATCTTCGGGCCCGACAGGTCGGCCATGACCGCCACGTTCTTCTCGGTCGCTGCGGCGGCCTCGCGGACGCGTCGAGCGGCCAGGGCGTGCTCGTCCGGGCTCCCGTGGCTGAAGTTTATGCGCGCGACGTCCATGCCGGCCGCCACCAGCTCGTCGACGCGGTCGATGCTGGCCGGGCCGATGGTGCACACGAGCTTCGTGCGGGGCTGCGTCACCCTTCGAGTCTAGGTCACACCTCGGATGCCGGAGTGCCTCAGCCGGCTCCCACGCCCGACTTGTGGGCGGCGCCGGCGGCGCGCCGGCGCTCGTGCTGGCCCAGCAGGCGCTTGCGCAGCCGGATGGCCGACGGCGTGACCTCCACCAGCTCGTCGGCCGCGATGAACTCAATCGCGGATTCGAGGGTGAGGACCCGCGGCGGGGTGTGGATGCGGTAGTCGCCGTCCGTCGCCTGGGTCCGCATCTTTGAGAGTGCCTTCGACTTCGTGGGGTTGACGTCCATGTCGCCGGGCCGCGCGTTCTCCCCGATGATCATGCCCTCGTACACCTCGGTCGACGGACCGACGAACAGCTCGCTGCGCTCGACAAGTGACGACAGCGCATACGCGCGCGTCTCGCCGGTGCGATCGGCGACGAGCACGCCGCTCGTCCGATGCGTCACCTCACCCGCCCATGGACCGTATCCCTCGCCGAGCTGATGCAGCAGGGCGGTGCCACGGGTGTCGGACAGCAGCTGCCCGCGATAGCCGATCAGCCCGCGGGTCGGGATGATGAACTCCATCCGGACCCGGCCGTCCGCATCGGTGCTCATCTGCTCGAGGCGACCGCGCCGGCCGGCGAGCGCCTGCTGCACCACGCCGATGTAGTCGGGTGGGATGTCGATCGTCACTCGCTCGTACGGCTCCTGGGTCTCGCCGTTCTCGGTGCGCAGGATGACCTCGGGACGACTGATCGTGAGCTCGAAGCCCTCGCGGCGCATCTGCTCGATGAGCACGGCCAGCTGGAGCTCACCGCGGCCGCGGACCTCGAACGTCTCCCCGGACCCGGTGGGGTGGATCTCGATCGCCACGTTGCCGAGCACCTCGCGGTCGAGCCGGGCCCGGATCTGGCGGGAGGTGAGGAACGTGCCGTCACGCCCGGCCATCGGCGAGGAGTTGACGCCGAACGTCATGCGCAGGGTCGGTGCGTCAACGTCGAGGCGGGGGAGTGGTCGCGGGTCGGCGGGATCGGTCAGCGTGTCACCGATCGTCACCTCCGGCAGCCCGGCGACCGACACGATGTCGCCAGCCACCGCTTCGGTGATGTCGACGCGATCGATGCCGTGGGCCGTCTGGAGGGCGGTGACCGTGCCCGTCAGCGTCATGCTGCGCCCCGGCTCGACCGACCCGTCCGGGTCCTCGGGCTCCTCGCGCACGATCGTCACCCGCTGGCCGACCCGGATCGTGCCGTTGTGGATGCGGCCGACGGCCATGCGTCCCACGTACTCATTCGCCGAGAGGTTGGTGACGAGGAGCTGAAGTGGATGGCCCTCCTCGTGGGTCGGCGGCGGCGTGACCTCGACCAGGATGTCGAGCAGGGGTCGCAGGTCGGTTCCGGGATCGGCGAGGTCCGTGGTCGCCGTCCCGGCCTTGGCGTTGGTGTAGACCACCGGGAACTCGATCTGGTGCTCATCGGCGCCCAGATCGATGAACAGCTCGTACACCTCGTCGAGCACCTCGGCGGGGCGGGCGTCGGATCGGTCGATCTTGTTGAGCGCCACCACAACGGGCAGGTGGCGCTGCATCGCCTTCTGGAGCACGTAGCGGGTCTGCGGCAGCGGCCCCTCGGCCGCGTCGACGAGCAGCAGGACCGCATCCACCATGAGCAGCGAGCGTTCCACCTCGCCGCCGAAGTCCGCGTGCCCGGGCGTGTCGACGATGTTGAGGCGAACGCCGTCGACATCGACGGTCGTCTGCTTGGCGAGGATGGTGATGCCCTTCTCGCGCTCGAGATCACCGGAGTCGAGCACGCGGTCCACCACGGCCTCGTTGGCACGGAAGGTTCCGGTCTGGCGCAGCATGCCGTCGACCAGCGTCGTCTTGCCGTGGTCGACGTGGGCGATGATCGCGAGGTTGCGCAGGTCGTGGCGTGTGGCGGTCGTCATCGGCCCCATCGTCGCAGATGAGCGGCCAAGCCGCAGTCGGTGCTCCGGAAGTACCACTCCCCCGGGGGCCCCATCGGCTATGGGAGGTCCTCGGGTGGACCCGTACGGTGAGCGTGCCCGATCGCCCCAACCGATCGCCAGCCGTATCACCCCCCGACAACCCGGAGCTCCCGTTGCCACCCCTGTTCCGCGCTGCCCTGGCCATGCTCTGCCTGGCAGCGGCCCTCGGCCTGCCCGTCACGCCATCCCGCGCCGCGTCTCCCACCAAGGTCGCGATCATCGTCGGACCGGTTGGTGAGCTGACGCCGACCTATCTGGCTCTCGCCGATGCCGCCGCCCGTGCGGCAGAGCAGCACGGAGCCCAGGTGGCGCGAGCCGTCTCGCCGCATGCCACCAAGGCCAATGTGCTCGCCGCCGTCGCCGACGCGAACGTCATCATCTACTTCGGCCACGGGTATGGCCATCCGAGTCCCTACGGAGCCCTGAACAGCGCTCGTCAGAACGGCTGGGGCCTCCAGGGCCCGCGGGCACGTGGCACGCACGGCGACAGCCTGGGGGGCGAGCTGGAGTACGTCGGCGAGGATTGGATCGTCGCCAACGCCCGACCAGCCCCGGGATTCGTGATGATCTACTCGAACACCTGCTACGCGCCGGGCGCATCGGAAGGCGGACAGCCCGCGGCGACGCCGGCCGTGGCGGCCCAGCGCGTCGCTTACTACTCCCGCAAGGTGTTCACGATGGGCGGGTCCGCCTACTTCGCCACGGACTTCGACCGGGGAGCGGCGGACCTCGTGACCCGGCTGCTGGGCAACCGGTTCGCGTCGTTTGGCACGGCGTTCGCGTCGGACGCGCGATTCGTCCCGTCGGCGTTGACGTCCCAGGCGCATCCCTTCGCCGCGGGCCAGGCGATCTGGCTGCATCGCACGAAGTACACGGACGGACCGCCGAACTACTGGTACGCCTTTGCGGGAAATCCGGACCTCTCGCCGGCCCGGGCGTGGGACCGCACCGCGCCGACGGCGACGCTCGAGACTCCGACAACGGACCACGGCGCCGACTCGCCGATTCGGGTCCAGTTCTCCGAGGCCGTGTCGGGGGTCGACGCCGCGTCCCTGGTGCTGCGCGACGCGGATGGCGTGCCGGTTCCTGCGACGGTCGACTACGACGCCCGATCGCGTGTCGCCACCGTCTCCCCGGCCGCGCCGCTGGAGATGAGTGCGACCTACGATGTGGGGGCGGGGACCGGCATTGCCGATGAGGCCGGCAGGTCCATGCTGGCAGTCTCATGGCCGATGACCACCCGCATCGACGCCGATCCCATCACCGACGATCTGTCGGTGATCCTCGAGGCCGGGACGCACGAGCTGGTCCGACTGGCGGCCGATGGGACGACGGTCGAGTCGCGTTCACTCGAGGTGGTCGATCGCCGGTGGGTCCTCGCCGACAGTCGCGCGCGGCTCATCGGCCGCGATGGCTCCTGGCTGCACATCGACGACGCGTCGATCGGCGCGTGGTGGGTCGCAGAATCCGCCACCGCGCGCGCCATGGGACTGGTCGAGGAAGCATTGCTCGAGCCTGGGACCGTGATCGGCCTGCCACCGGGCAGACACGCGCTGCTGTCGCTCGGCCCGGATGGTCCCGAGCGACGTCACCTGACCGCGATCTCCGGCGCGGTCGACACGGAAATCGACCGGCGGCGCGTCCACGACGGCCGCACGTTCGTTCACCTGGTCGATCCTCGCTACGGTGGTGCGTGGGTCGAGGCGGGCGCCGGCAATCGCGACATCGAGCGTGATGTGGACCGCGTGCTCGAGTCCGAAGATCGGGCCGCTCCGGCGCGACTGATTGCGGCCGGCCCGGTGGTCACCGCCTTCCGCTTCGATGAACGTGGTCGTGTCGCCGAGCGGCGGACCGTCGTCCTCGCCGAGCTCCGCTCGGCCGCCCTGAGCAGCGTCGAGACGCGCCGCATCGGGAGGTGGTCGTTCGCGCTGATCCACGAAGGCGAGCTGGCTGGCTGGGGCCTGCCCGAAGGGCCTGGGCTCCAGGCCGTGCCGTTGACCGACAGCCTGACCCCGGCGGGGTAGGGAGTTCGGCCGAATGACGTAGCCGGATCAGGACGGCTGCTTGATCCGATCTTCATGGCCCGGGCGTAGCGTGAGGGACATCAGCCTCACGGGAGTGCAACTCCGATGCTCCGCCATCAGCCGAACCACACCACCGTTGCCGATTGGGAGCTCGGGATCGCCGCCGTGCTGCTGATCCTCGGCGTCCTGCTGACGACGCTTCTCCTTCCCGGCCTGATCTGACCGGTCAGCTGCCGAGGCGGTAGAAGCGGAAGAAGTCGTTCTCCACCGGCAGCACCTCGAAGCGGGCGAAGCCCGCGTCGTCGGCATAGGCGCGCAGCGTGTCAGGCCGCATGACGGTGCCCGTCGCCACGCTCGGCGTGCGCGACCGTCCGTCCGGCAGGCAGGTCGTGATGCTCCAGCCGTACATGAAGCGCTCGACCTCGTCGCCCGGCGGGCTGAACGACTCCGCGACGCGCTCGTCGACCACGATGAGCGGTGCCTCGGGCCGCAGCGCCCCGCGGATCGCGCTCAGCACCGGCACCGGGTTCGCCATGTCGTGGACCGCTTCGATGATGATCGCCGCGTCGAAGTCTTCGCCGTCGAGCGTCGCCGCGTCCGCGTGGCTGAACTCCACCCGATCGCCGATGCCCGCGGCGGCAGCATGCTCGCGCGCGGCCACGATCGAGGGTTCGTCGAGATCGATGCCGAGCACCCGCACCCCGGGGTAGGCCCTGGCTATGGCGATCGTCGACCAGCCTTCGCCGCATCCCACGTCGAGGACGCGCGCCGCAGGCTCAGCTGAGAGGCGCTCGTGAAGATCCGCGATCGCCGGCAGCCACTCGGTGCCGAGCAGATGGGTGAACGCGGGACGGTTGAAGGCGGCCTGGCCTTCGCGCATGTCGGCGCCGTATCGCTCCCAACCCAGACCCGCGCCCGATCGGTAGGCGTCGACCAGCTCGGGCAGGCGGCCGAACGCGGCCACCAGCATCCGCGTCAGCGGTGCCATCAGGTCCGGGCTCTCGGGATCGACCAGGACGGCGGCGTGTGCGTCACTGAGCACGAAGCGGCCCGTCGCATCCACGTCCAGGATGCTCGCCGTGGCCTGCTGCTCGAGCCACTCGCGGATGTATCGCGCGTCGGTTCCCGTGCGATCGGCGAGCTCATCGGCGTCGGCAGGACCGTCGGTTGCCAGGCTGGCGTACAGGCCCAGCCGATCACCGAGATACACGCCGGCCAGGTCGAAGGCCCCGACGGCGTCGGTGAAGAGCCGATCCCCGAGGGACGGGGCGGGCGTGGTCATGCGGTGTCCTCCTGCGTGGCTCGGGCACGACGAACAACCACTCGGTCGCCCGCGGCACGACCATCGTGTCCACGCGGCGGTCGGAATTCAAGCGTCGGATGACGTACGCCGATCGGCCGAACCGACACCAGGTTCCGGCAGGACGCGTCAGCCGCGGACGGGTTGAGACCGGTAGCGCAGCGCGATGAAAATGGTGGCGGCCCCGATGAGGAGTGCCACGCTGTTCGGCACGGCGATCGCGGCGTTGCGCAGCGCAATGCCATACGCGATCCACAGAGTGAAGCCGATCTCGAGCACGCCGAGGTAGGCGATGGAGACGTCTGCCGAGGACTGTCGCTCGAGCATGCGGCGGATCTGCAGGAGTGGGGCGAGGGCCATCAGCACGCCCCAGCTGGCGGCGGCGACGGCGAGCGTGTCGGTCATCGGGACTCCGGATTGACGAGGCGCTCAGACCGATCGGGCCGCGTTCGCTGGACGGATGCGACCACCGAGGAGCGCGCGCGCGGCCCGACCATGTTACTCCGGGACCGGGATGGGCCGGTTCGGTGCCGGTTCCGGCGTGGCCGCGGGCCGCTGTCGAAGCTCGAGCTCCGGGACCAGGAGAATCACGATCACCGCCGCGCCGGCGGCCCCCGCCACGGCCAGCCACATCGCGTTGGCGATGGCCAGGGAGAATGCCTGGTGGATGGCTTCCACGATCTGGCCGATGAATGGCTCCACGGTCGGCCGCACCGCGGTCGGGACGCTGGCAAGGATCTGTTGTCCGAGGTCCACGCCCACGCCGGTCAGGTTGGCGTCGGCAGCCGCGCCGGCAGACGCGAAGCGATCGATCATGGGCTGGGGAACGCCGCCGGCCGAGAGCTGACGCGGGATCTCATTCGCCAGGGAGGTCCCGAAGATCGTGCCCGCCAGCGCCAGCCCGACGGATCCGCCGACCTGCCGGAAGAATGTCAGTGCGCTCGTCGCCGTTCCGAGCATGCGCGGGGCGACCGCGCTCTGCACGACGATCGTGAAGACGGTGAAGGACGGGCCGATCCCGAGGCCGGCGATGAACATCCAGAGCCAGACGGTGGTGATCGGCGTATCGGATCGGATGCCCGTCATCAGGAACAGCCCGACCGTGCCCAGCGCCATGGCACCGGCCGTCAACCACTTGTAGCGTCCCGTTCGCGCCACGATGAAGCCGGAGAGGATCGAGCTGCCCATGACTCCGGCCATGAGGGGCAGCATCTGATATCCGGACTCGGTGGCGCTGGAGCCCAGCACGAACTGGAACCAGCGGGGGATGAAGATGACCGCGCCGAAGAAGCCGAACGTGATGAGGAACGTCGCGACGATCGAGGCGGTGACGGTTCGATTGCGGAACAGGCTGAGCGGCAGGATCGGCTCGGCCGCGCGCGACTCGACCCAGATGAACAGCGCGCCCATCAAGCCCCCGATGAGCATGAGGCCACCGACCTGCGGGTCGGCCCAGTCCCCGCTCTGCTTGTTCGTCAGTCCCAGCAGGAACGGGATGAGTGCCGCCGCGAACACCGATGCGCCGAGGTAGTCGATGGAGCGAACCGCCTCGGGATGCCGGATCGGCGGCAGGAGTCGCCACAGGACCGCCAGCGCCACGATCCCGACGGGGAGGTTGACGAGGAAGACCCAGTGCCAGCTGATGGTGTCGGTGAGGAATCCACCCAGGGCGGGGCCGAGGATCGAGGCGATGGCAAAGACCGCCCCGAACAGACCCTGGTACTTCCCACGTTCCCGCGGGCTGAAGAGGTCGCCGATGACCGCCAATGCGATCGGGAAGATGGCGCCCGCTCCGAGACCCTGGATGCCACGGAAGGCGATGAGCTGGACCATCGTCTGGGACAGCCCGGCCAGGAGGGATCCGACGAGGAACAGGCTGACGCCGAACATGATCATTGGCCGGCGGCCGAACTGGTCGGACAGCTTGCCGTAGATCGGTCCGGTCACGGTTGCGGCGAGGAGGTAGATCGTGACAACCCACACGTACAGCTCATTGCCGGACAGGTCGGTCACGATGCGCGGCAGCGCCGTTCCGACGATCGTCTGGTCGAGCGCGCTCAGGAAGATGGTGAGGAGGATCGCGCCAAGGATCTCCATCCTCGCGCGGTGATCGACCTGCACGGGGGCCTCGTCGATCATGGGGGCCTGTGTCATGCGGTGGCTTCCTCTGATGCCGCGATGCGCGCGGCCTCGGTGAGATCCCTGACCGATGCGGCCAGGCGTTCCTGCTGTTCTGCGTCCATGCACCCGATGAGACGCGCCATCCGCTCGCGGCGGCTCTGCTCCATCTCGCCGATGAGCCTCCGCCCTGCTTCGGTCAGGCTGACGAGGACGACGCGACGATCCGTGGTGTCATGCGTGCGCTCGACGATCCCGCGCTCGGCCAGGCGCCCGATGATGCCCGTGGCGTTGGGCAGCGCCACGTCCAGGCTGTCGGCGATGCGGCTCATCGGAAGTGAGCCTTCCATCTCGAGCAGCGCCAGGACGCCGAATCCGACCATGGAGACGCCGTGCTCCTGGCATCGCGTAGCCCACGCACGGCGGTGCTGGGCCAGCAGCGGGGCGAGACCGTCGATGATCTCGGATGCAAGGGCAGGGCTCGGGGGTTTTCTTCGGGACACCCGATTCATTATGATCAAGTGAATGATTATGTCAATGGCAATGGTTACCGAAACGCGGGTCGTGGACGAGGTGTGGATAGCTCCGCCGTCGCGTCCGAAAGTCGGGGATAACTGGGGTTGCGCGGAGGTTGTTCCCGAGCCGATACTTTGGTCGTCCCGAAGGGGCAAGCGACCGGATCACAAGGTTTCGATCATGAGTTCCGGCAGCGGAATCGGAGGCTTCGGCCAACGGTTCTGACGACAGCGGTGGCTTCGGTCGCCGAGGTCGGACGCCTGTTCCTTCGGGACATTTCCGTGCCCACCGAACCATCGGGTGCATGCGAAGACCGGCCCCACGCACGTGGAGCCGGTCATGTCGCTGGCGTATGGGAGCTACGGGACGATCGTGTTGCTCGTTGCCGACTTCGCCGCCGCATAGACATCGGCCGTGTTCGCGCTGAACTTCGGCCCATGCATGGCCGTCACGCCCGAGTAGCCGTACGAGTTCAGCGAGCTCAGCGACCCGGAGCCGGATGTCGTCGAGAAGCCCGACAGCCACGGCCCGCCGGACGAGCCTCCCGTCATGTTGCACGGGACCCCCCAGGTGAGATCGTCGTTGTACGGGTCCTCGAAGATCGAGCCCGCGCAGTAGACGAGGTCCTTGCCCTTGTACTTCTGCGCGGCGGGGTACCCGAAGGCGTACGACGTCTGGCCCGCAGCCGTGAAGCCGGGGATCGACACGCCGAACGCTCCGACCGCCGCGTCCAGCTGGGTGCTGCCAGTGTGGCCACCTGGACCGACCACCGCGAAGGCGAAGTCGTGCACGGTGGCCTGGGTGTTGAAGCTCCCGGCCGTGGCGTATCCGCTGTGGACGACGAGCGCCTGGGCGGTCCAGCACCCGTACTCGGTCTGCGAGCAGGTGAACGTCGGGGACTGGTCGAAATCGGGGATGAACAACCAGTTGGTCGCGAACGCCCCAGCCGTCTCGTCGTAGGCGCAGTGGCCTGCCGTGAGCACGAGCGAGTACCCACTCCGATTGTCGGAGGCCACGGCACCGGAGCACACATACCCGCTGCCGCCCATCTCGAAGTAGACCTTTCCGGCTCGCTCCTTGATGGCGCCGCCGCCGTTCCAACTGGCACCGGTGGTCGTGCCACCACCACCGCCACCGGGTTTGCCACGAGCAGTGAACCCCCGGGCCGGGTCGAGAACGAAGTCGCGCGGGGTTGCGGCCGCCATTCGCGCGGCAGTCCAGTGGGCCATGACTTCCTGGTGCCGGGACCGCTCCGGCTGGCGGGCCTGAAGCGGCGCCGCCATGGTGACGATCAGCAGGGCCGCGCTCAGTAGGGCCAGGACGCGTCGACGCATGGGATCCTCCCTCACGATGTCCGGGATTGGGCGCCCGGATGGGCCGCAGTATGGCGCGGGCTCCCGCTCCAACGCCAGTCCGAAGTGCGGGGGGTCACCACCGAACCGGATCATGGGCAGCGGAGTACCTTCTTCGACAGTCGAGCGCATGGAGGACGAATGAGCACGACGCCCGAACACGTCGACCCGAGCGTGGACGACATCAGCCTGCCGGACGGCGGCGAGGCCTTTCTCGTCGCACCCGATGGCGGAGGTCGCGGGCCCGGCATCCTGTTCCTGCACTGGTTCGATACCGAGGCTCCGGACGGCAACCGGCAGCAGTTCGTCGACGAGGCCGCGGAGCTCTCCCGCGAGCTCGGAGCGGTGTCGATCCTTCCGCAGGGGCGATTCCCGTGGGCGGGTGCCCCCACCTCATCGGCCGAGGACATCGCGCGGATTCGCACGGAGGTGGCCGCGCATCGTGCCGCCATCGATCGGCTGGTTGCGCGCGAGGACGTGGATCCCAATCGGATCGGGCTAATCGGCCACGATTTCGGCGGCATGCACGGCATCCTGCTCGCGGCCTCGGACCCCCGCATCGCATGCGTCGCGCTCCAGGCCGTCACACCGCGCTGGGGAGACTGGTTCCTGCCGTTCTGGCCGATCGCCGAGGACCGCCACGACTACCTTCGGGCACTCGCGCCGCTCGATCCAATCGCGACGATCGGGGATCTCGCCCCGCGCCCCGTACTCCTGCAGTTCGCCCGCAACGACTTCTACATCGCAGCCATGTCTGGACTCGAGCTGCACCGCGCCGCCGGTGAGCACGCGGAGCTCAAGGCGTACGACACCGACCATGCCATGCGTGACCCGCAGGCCCGGGCCGATCGCCTCACCTTCCTCCGACGAGTGATTGGGCCTGATGCCCCATGAGAAGCGGGCTCGGCCGAGGTGCGGCTCATGGCGCCGGGGGAGCGTCCCCGGGCGGGGTTGCATGCCGGGCGTATGCTGGCCGGGCCGTCATGCCCTTCGGCACCTGTGGGGGTTCATTAATCCTCGGCCGGAGGTGCACGGGTGGAACTGGCAGTCGGACGGGAGCTCCTGGCAATTCTGCTGCTCAGTGGGGCCGTGATGGCCACGATGTGGATCCTGTCCGCGACGCGACGATCCCCTCACTGATCGGCCGCGCCGCCGGTTGATCAGCGCGCGACCCCGTAGGGAGTCGTGATGATCTCCAGGACGTGGCCGCTGGGATCATCGAAGTAGACGCCGCGTCCGCCGTCCTTGGTGTTGATCTGATTCGGCTGCCGATGGCCCGGATCAGCCCAGTACGCCAGGCCGCCGTCGCGGATGCGTCCGAAGATCGCGTCGAACGCGTCGTCACTGACCAGGAAGGCATAGTGCTGCTTCGCGACGTCCCCGTCCGCGTCGTGGTAGTCCAGCGTCACCTCGTTGTCGACTTCGACGGCCAGGAACGGTCCGAAGGGAGCCGGAGCCGGCAGGCCGAACAGATCGGCCAGGAAGGTGGATGACACCCGCTTGTCTCGCGCGTAGACGATGGTGTGGTTGAGCTTGATCACACCGGCCCTCGCCTAGACCTGCTCCATGGATACCGCGGCGGCAGCCTTGACGCCCAGGCCGGTGGGACAGGGGACGCCGGTCGAGTGATCGGGGCAGTAGCCTCGTGGGTTCTTGGCGAGGTACTGCTGGTGGTAGTCCTCGGCGTAATAGAACTCCGGTGCCGGGACGATCTCGGTCACGATCCGGCCGTAGCCGGCCTTCGATAGCTCGCCCTGGTACATCTCGCGCGACGCATCGGCCGCTGCGCGCTGTTCATCGGAATGGGTGAAGATCACCGATCGATACTGGGTCCCGACGTCATTGCCCTGGCGCATCGACTGGGTCGGGTCGTGTTCCTCCCAGAACGCCTTGAGCAGCTGCTCGTACGAGGTCCGAGCCGGGTCGAAGACGACGCGGACGACCTCGGCGTGACCGGTGCGGCCGCCGCACACCTCTTCGTAGGTGGGGTTCGGGGTGATCCCGCCCTGGTAGCCGGCACTCGTGACGAGCACCCCGGGAAGCTGCCAGAACGTCTTCTCGACGCCCCAGAAGCAGCCGGCGCCGAAGTCGGCGATCTCGGATCCCCCGGGGTAGGGACCCTTCAGTGACGCGTCGTTGATGAAGTGACGCTGCGCGGTGGGGATGGCGCCCTCCCGACCGGGAAGGGCCGTGCCCGGCTCGGGCATCTTGGTCTTGCTGCCGAAGAGGAACATGGCCCAAGTCTACGCCGGTTTCGTGACGAACTCGTGAAGGCGCCTCAGCCGACGTTCGGCAGCTGCGCCGGCTGGTCCTCCTCGGCTGCCACGGAGCGAACCGGCTCGAGAGTCACGGTGGCGAAGGCGCTCGAGGGATCGGTGTCGCGCATGACGCCGCGCAACCGGAAGGTGATGGCAAGCCCATCCTCGACGATGGTCATCGGCTCGCCGGGGCGCCACCGGCGGTCGCGGGGCCACGGGATGCGGCGTTCAACGCTGGGATCGGGCAACGGGTCTCCCGGAGTGGATGGGCAACCCGGTGATCCTACGTTGCGCGGGCTCATCCCGGCATGGTCCGATCTGCGAACCGCCCGGGTCATCGGCCGATACCATCGGCCCATGACGAACGAGGTTCCCGACTACCCCGAAGTGCGGCTGGCGGAGCTGATCATGCCGAATCGCACGAATCACCACGGCACGCTGTTCGGCGGGCACGCCCTGGGCCTGATGGACCATGCCGGATGGGTTGCCGCCACGCGCTGCGCCCGGCGCACGATGGTCACCGTGGCGTCCGACCGCGTCGAGTTCAAGGTCCCGGTTCGGGCCGGCCAGCTCGTGGAGCTCGTGGCACGCGTGACGGCGGTCGGACGCACTTCGGTCACAGTCGGCGTCGACATGTTCGCGGAGGAGGTTGCGAGCGGCGAGCGCCGCCTGGCGACATCCGGCAGCTTCGTGTTCGTCGCCCTCGACGACGACGGCGCCCCGACTCCCATCGCGCGGCCATGAGGCCCGTCCATTCGCGTTGAACGTTTGTGCGCTGCGACGGGTATCCATGACACGAGGCGGGTGGGTGCGACGCGGACCTGACGCACTGCCGGCACGGATCGCGACACGGAGCGTCGCAGTGGCCTGAGCGATCCGCGAGAACCGGCAGTCGATGGGTCTGAGACGCCGTCGCAAACCTCCTCGTCCGTCACGCCATTGACATCGCGGCGCGGCCCAGGGGCGTGGGTCGCGCCGCAACCCCGTCAGGTCCTCAGCCGCCGATCAGGACACTGGACCGCCTGGCCCGGCCTGGTGCTGATCACGATCGTGATGAGCGCCTCGTTCCTCGGCGACGGCCTCCGGGACGCCCTCGACCCGCGTCAGCGCTGATCAACGTCCGGAGCGGAACGCGAAGACCCCGACCGGTCTGGGACCGATCGGGGCATTCGCCTGGAGGGAGGTTGGGCCGTCATCAGTGTCTGACGACCCGGGCCTCGGGCGATAGCGACATTGGCCGCATCGCTGCCTACGTCAAGTGTCCCGGGTTCATGACGCGCGGCCGTGTGCGCGCATCAGCGCGACCAGCAGCTCGTGGTCGAGCGCGTGCGCCGTGACCCCGTCGCGTCCGGTCATGGTGGTTGCAGCCAGCAGCGCGTTGACGATCGCCTCCTCGGTGGCCTCGACGGTCGCCTCGAACAGCGGGTTGATCTTCTCGTCGACCACCATTCGCAGTTCCACGGTTGAGCGCGGATCGTCCTCGCCGGCGCGGTGCGACAGGCCGCGGTTGCCCGTGGCGAAGGCGAGGAACAGATCGCCCGAGCCGTGGGACGCGTAGCTGCCCATGCGGGCGACGCCCATCCCGACGCGCTGCGCCAGCCGTGCGCACTGGTGGGCGAGAAGCGGCGCGTCGGTCGCCACGATGCCGATGATCGAGCCCCCTTCCGGGCCGGCGCGACTTCCGAGCGCCTCGACCTGGTCCCACGGGGAAGCAACTTCGTCGCGGCCGATGGCCATCCCGACCGGGACACCGTCGATGCGCAGCAGCTCGCGCGTGCCGTAGTTCGCCTGGACCAGCACCCCGACGGTCCACTCACCGGCATGCCGCGAGGCGGTGCCGATACCGCCCTTGAACTCGTGGCAGATCATGCCCGTTCCGCCCCCGACGCTGCCCTCGGCCACCGGCCCCGCCGCTGCCACGTCGAGTGCCGCGACGACGTGCTCCGGGCGAACGTGGAATCCGTTGATGTCGTTCAGCGCTCCATCGTAGGTCTCGCCGACCACGGGCAGGGACCAGAACGCCTCGTTCGGGCCGTGCGATTTCGTCGCGGCCGCGATGAGCGCGTCGTGCACCACCCCGACGCTGTGCGTGTTCGTGATCCCGACGGCACCGGCCAGCATGCCCGACTCGCGGACCCACTCCAGGCCGGTGAGCTCGCCGTTGCCGTTGAGCCGATGCGCGCCCGCAAAGACGGGCTCGGTCCATACATCGCCGTCGTGCGGAACGATGACGGTGACGCCGGTGCGGACCGGCCCTTCTCCGACGCGCAGGGGACCGTCGCCGCGCGTCAGCGTCGTGTGCCCGACGCGCACGCCGGCGACGTCGGTGATCGCGTTGTGATCACCCGGCTCCATGCGACCGATGCGGATCCCGAGCTCGCGTGCGCGCATCGGCGCAGTCTACCGGCGGTCCCTCAGGCGCGACTCGGGTCCGCGGATGGTGTAGGGGAGGGCGCCCGGCTTCCGGCCCCCCGATGCTCGACGATCCACAGCCCGGCCAGCACGATGACCCCGCCGACGAGGGTGAAGGGGCCGAGGGTCTCGCCGAGAAGCGCGACCGACGAAAGGACGCCGATGACGGGAACGAGCAACGCGAACGCGCTGGCCCGCGCCGCGCCGATGCGCGCCACGCCGAGGTTGAACAGGACGAAGGCGGCAACGGTGCCGAAGACCGCCAGGTAGCCGATTCCGGCCAGCGCGCCGGCCGGCGCCGCGAGGACCCGGTCGATCCCGCCCTCCGCGATTGCCGGCGGCAGAAGGATGAGCGTGCCCAGAGCGGTGCCGTAGAGCGTCGTGCTGACGGCATCAAAGCGCCGGTGGGCGATGCGAGCCAGGACCGAGTACACGCCCCAGAACAGGGCGCCGGTGATGAACAGCAGGTCGCCGAGAAGGCGTCGATCGTCCGTGCCGCCACTCGGGCTGACGACCAGCAGCAGGCCGACCGCCGCCACCGCCAGCCCGAGCACGCCACGCGATCCGAGCCGCTCACCAAGGAAGAGCCCGGCCAGGATCAGCGTGAAGACCGGTGCGAGGCCCGGCACGATGATGGCGCCATCGGAGGCCGGGGCGAGCGTGAGCCCGGTGAGGAAGAGCCAGTTGTAGCCGGCCACCGCCGTGAGCGCCAGCCCGATGACGATCGGGATGTCGCCTCGCCGAATGGGAGACAACGGACGGTTTGCGATTCGTGCCCACGCATAGAGCAGCACGGAAGCGATTCCGAACCGGATGGCGGCGATCGTGAACGGCGGCGCGGCATCGACAGCGACCGACGCCGCCACCCAGGTGCCGCCGAAGGCAACGGCCATTCCCGTCAGCATGAGGTAGGCGGTGCGGTCGGACCGGTTCATGTCTTCCTCAGCGTTGCATCGGCGGCCGGGCGCCGCATCAGTCAAACGTCGTGGGCGGTCCGTTCGTGAGATGTCGTGGACGGCGTGTGGACAGTGAGCCCACGGACAGCGAAATTCGGGGATAAGTGGGGTTGCCAGGTCGAGTCCCGCGACTCGATACTTGGGTCGTCCCGAAGGGGCAAGCGATACCGGATCACATGGCTTCGGTCACGGGTTCCGGTACCGGCAACGGAGGCTTCGGCCGCTGAGGTCGGGCGCCTGTTCCTCCGGGGCATTTCGTTGCCCGGACCTAGGCCACCTCGATCCGGACCTCATCGATCGCCGCGGCCGAGCGCATGACGTGCACGGCTGCAAATCCCTCGCTCCCGAGGCTCGCAATCGATCCCTCCAGGAGCCGATGCTGGCGGCGGATGGCCGCCGGCGGTGGCCGAGGCGCCGCCCTCGTCGCATTGCGTTCGAGCGCGATGTCGAGCGGCAGGTCGAGGACGATCGCCACCGCCGGTCGCCGATGGCGACGCGCGATGGCGACGAGCTGCTCCCGGGCCCAGCCCTCGACGTTCGTCGCATCCACGATCGTGAGGCGCCCCCGTCGCAGCCGCATGGCGATCAGCCGGTGGAGCAGGTCGAAGGCGTCGTCGGTTGCCTCCTGGGCGCCGGCATCGTCCGTGATCATCGCGCGCAGCGCATCCGACGACACGATCCGAGACGGGGCGAAGTGGCGCGCGGCAAAGGTGCTCTTTCCGCTCGCTGCCACTCCGACGAGCACCACGAGCGCATCGGATGGCAGCCTGATGGGTTCGGCGGAAACAGCCCGGCCGCCGAGGTCATCGGCGGCCGGCTTCGTGGTCATGGAGCGCGGGTCAGCCCTGGGCGTCGCAGTCCGGGCACATCTCGGAATCGGGGATCGGCGCCTTTGGCTGGCCGATGGCGCGCGGGAGCGCGCGTCCGCAGATCGTGGAGCCGGGCTCGCCGACCAGATGGACCTTGCTGAAGTGGCGATCGGGCAGCCGCCACGTCACATAGCGGCGCTGGCGTGTGGGGGTCGAGGACACAGGGCGGAGCTCCGTTTGCGGAAGCCAATTGTGCCAGAGATCGCGATGGCCGGCAATCAGCAGGGGCCGGACGCCGACGCACCATCCATCCGTTCACGCGTCTCGCGTGTGTGCGGCGCCGTCGCCTCAGGGAAGTAGGGAGTTCGCCGACGTTCCGGCGCCCAGGTCGGCCCGGCAGCCAGATGGACCCGTTGGACCTGAGCGGCCGGCATGGATCGAGAATCGCACCGGTCGGCCGGCCCGTATGCCGGCCTGCGCACACAGCTCAAGCCGCGCAATGCGCCCACCCCCGACCGCCGGAGACTCCGGCTTCGGCCGGAAGTCGTCGCGGTCCGGGTCTACGAATCCGACTTGCGCGATCGAGGCCACGAGATTCCCACTCAGCCACGCGTCCTTCCGGGCAACGATCGGCTCGGGGGCGTCTGCGACGATGTTGTCGACGATGCGGCTCGCATGGCCCCGCGCGCGGATGCCGAATTGGCGGCTGCGCGCCACCGTGTTGTTGTAGATTTGCGCACTCTCGTCATCCGTCTGGATGCCGAACACGAGCACGTCGGTCACCAGGTTCCCGTGGAACCGGTTCGTGGAGCCCGCGACCGATCGGCCGCTCTTGATTCCCTCGGGCGCGCCGCTGATCGCGTTCCCATGGACGTCGACGACGCTCATGGCGACCGTGATCCCGGATTGGTGGTTCTCGTACCGCGCGCTTCCGGCGTTCCGGATAACGTTGTCGTGGATGCGCGATTCTCCGAGGGCGACCTTGAGCTTGATGCCGTCCCACCCGATGTCCTCGATCAGGTTGTGCGCCAATTCCACGGCATCCACCTTCCCCAGGTCCGCCCAGGGCGCGTCGCGGGGCTCGCTGCCGATGTAGATCGCTTCGGCGCCCACCCCTGAGACGTGGTTGTGGTGGATGCGGATGCCAGTGATGATCTGGCCCGCGATCGGATGGACCGCGATGCCACGCGTATCGGAAGATTCCGAGAGCCTCGCGATTGAGACGTGGTCGATCTCGATGCCCTCGACCGGTCCGCGCGCGGTCAGGACGCGGATGCCCTTGTTGGTTCCGTCGAGTTTGATCCCGCACGCCTGTTCCGTTACCTGGACGCCAGCACCGCAGGCGGAGGCGACGCCTGTTCCGGTGATGCGGAGATGCGTGCTCGTGGCGATGAGGATCCCGGCCTCGAACTCGCGCCCGGTGATGATGGTGGTGCCGTCCGCGTTGCGGACGATGACCGGCGCCTCGGGCGATCCGTGCAGGTTGAATAGCTTCAGGTTCCCGCGCTCCCCAGGGGTCAGGCAGATGACGGTGCCCGGGCCGGCGCGATGCGCGGCCCGGTCTCCATCGACGACACCGGTTCCTGGCGCCACCATGTAGTCGCATGCCCCGGTCGGCGGCGTGGATACGCCGTGGATCGATACCGGGGCGAGAGCGGAGATGAGCAGAACCAAGAGTGGCAGCAGGATCACCCCGCGGCGCGGGGCCCGGGAAGTCGTATGTACAAACATGCTCGTCGTCTTGATGTTCTCTGAGTACCGTCTTCGCACAGTACGAGTGGCATCGGTCAAGCTCAAGTGGACGGGACCCGATTCGGTTGACCCGGGGCAACACGTGGGTGCCAGAAATGCCAAAGCCCGCGGATTCCCATGCGGCGGCCCTCTGCCGCGTGCGAGCGACCGATCTGGCAGCATGGTGCAGGCATGAAGCGCATCGGCATCCTCACCGGGGGCGGCGACGTCCCGGGCCTCAATTCGGTCATCAAGAGCGTCGTCTACCGATCGAGCGAGGTCGGCTGGGACGCGATCGGCATCCGTCGTGGCTGGAAGGGCCTCACCCACGTCGACCCCGCGCGCGACGACGGCGGCGGCTATCTGCGGCCGCTGGACCGCGTCTCGACGCGTGCCATCGACCGCACCGGTGGCACCGTCCTGCACACGTCGCGCACCAATCCCTCGTCCATGAGCCGTGCTTCACTGCCTGACCGGCTCGACGACCGGCGCGTCAGCGAGCTGGAGACCGATCCCGAGCGATACGACCTGACGCCCATCGTGCTCGACAACCTCGAGCGGCTCGGCATCGACGCGCTCGTGGCGATCGGGGGGGACGACACCCTGAGCTACGCCGCGCGGCTCGGTCGCGAGGGCTTCCCGGTCATCGCCATTCCGAAGACGATGGACAACGACGTCCACGGCACGGAGTACTGCATCGGCTTCTCGACGGCGGTCACGCGGGCAAAGGAGCTCATCAACCGGCAGCGGACGACGCTGGGCAGCCATGAGCGCATCGGCGTCTTCCGCATCTTCGGACGCAACGCCGGCTACACCGCCTGGTACGCCGCGTACGTGACGAGCGCGCGCTGCGTGATCCCCGAGGCACCGTTCGACCTCGAGGCGCTCTCGGACATCCTCGCCGACGATCGCCGGCTCAACCCCTCCGGCTATGCCTTCGTCATCGCCAGCGAGGGCGCCATCTGGCAGGGCGGGGAGCTGACGGAGGTGGGCGAAGCCGATGCCTACGGCCACCGCCACAAGGCCGATGTCGGCGAGGCCCTGGCCGATGAGCTGCGGCGGCGGACCGGCGTCGAGACCGTTCATTCCGACCTGACGTACGACCTGCGCTCGGGCGACCCGGACGCGCTGGACCAGATGGTCGCCATCACGTTCGCGAACGTCGCCGTCGACCTGCTGGCCGATGGGCAGTTCGGGCGGATGGTGGCCATCCGCAATGGCAAGTACGACCACTCTCCGCTACCCGAACGGTCGCTGGGGGCCCGGATCATCGACGTCGGCGAGATGTACAACGCGGCGCGCTTCCGCCCACGGTACGAGGCCAAGCTCGGCTCCCCGTTGCTGCTGGGGCCGGCGGTCATCGGGTGAGCCAGGGGGAGGGGGCCTTCGCGCCGGAACGGCGCCTGCTGACGATCGGTCTCATCGGCCTCGTCACGATCGCTGCCTTCGAGGGCATGGCAGTGCCCACCGTCCTCCCGGCGCTCGTCGGCGAGCTCGGGGGTCTCGACCTTTACGGATGGGCCTTCAGCGCGTTCTGGCTCACCAACATCATCGGGATCACCCTGGCGGGCTCCGACGCCGATCGGCGCGGGCCGGCCCGCGCGCTCGGCGTCGGGGTCCTGCTGTTCGGGGCCGGGATGGTCGTCTCGGGCATCGCCAACGACATGTCGGTCGTCATCGCCGGGCGCGCGATCCAGGGCTTCGGGTCGGGCGCGATCGGATCGGTGGTTTACGCGTCGATTGCGCGCGCCTACCCGGCATCGGTCACGCCGCGCATGATCGCGCTGATCTCCAGCGCCTGGATCGTGCCCGGACTGGTCGGGCCGGCGCTTGCCGGCTGGGTGGCGGACGCCATCGGGTGGCGATGGGTCTTCCTCGGCATCGTGGGGCCGCTCCTCGTCATGGGGCTCGCCGTCTATCCGCAGCTCGCGCGGCTGGGGCCCGCGCAGCGCTCCGCGGTGGGGTCGCGAAGCGACACGCGGCGCGGGTTCGACGCGCTGCGACTCGCATTCGGCTCGACACTGCTGCTCGCTTCATTGTCGGTCGGGGCCCTGACGATCCCGGCCCTGGGCCTCGAGCTGCCGCGCATCATGCCGGCGATCGTCATCGCCGGGATCGGCGGCCTGCTGGCGCTCACGTCGCTGCGGCACCTGCTGCCGGTGGGCACGCTCCGACTGCAGCGTGGCCGGCCCTCGACGTTCGTCGCGATCTTCACCATCGCCTTCGCCTTCTTCGGCACCGAGGCCTTCGTCCCGCTCACGGTGGTGGAGGTGCGCGGCGGTAGCGTCACGCTCGGCGGCCTCGCGCTGTCGGCCGCTGCAGTGTCGTGGGCGACCGGGTCGTGGCTCCAGGCGCGTGCCGCCGCTGCCGGGACGCGTCGCACCCTGGTCGTGGTGGGCGCCGCGCTGATCGGGCTGGGGATCGCCATCACCGCGCTCGTCCTCCTGCCGCCGCTGCCGGTGCTGGTGGCGGCAGCGGGCTGGATGGTCGCGGGGCTGGGAATGGGGCTCGCCTATTCGATGCTGTCACTGCTCGTGCTCGAGACCGCTGCCCGCGGCGAGGAGGGCTTCAGCTCGGCCGGGTTGCAGCTCATGTTCACGCTCGGCACGGCCTTCGGCGCGGGGGCGGGCGGAGCCATTGTGGCCATGGCCGATGCCGGACAACTTAGCCTCCCGACGGCCATCGGCCTCGTCGATGGACTGATGTTCGTCGTTGCCTTCGCGGCCGTCCTCGTCGCCGTCCGGGTGCCGCGTCGTCCGCCGGGGCGCCCGGATACGACGCCGGCGCCCGTCGGCGTTGCCGTGCCGGATCTGACTGGCTGAGTAGGTGGCGCGGCCGATCCATCGGCGGATTGGCGCCATTCGGGGCGTTTGGGCGCGCTCCCGCCGATGTATCGGCTGTCACGTGGCCCGACATCGGATTCTTGGCCTGTTTGGGCCACGGGAGAACCGACCTGTCGTTCAATGCGCGCCAGAACGGGCGTTCAGGCGCGATTCCGCCGATCTATCGGCACTCACGTTGGCTTGCGAGGCGACTCCGGCCATTGGCACCGGTGAGCCGATGCATCGTCGGAATCGCGCCACTCCAGGGTTTCCGGCGCCCTCTCTCCGATATATCGGCTGTCACGAGGCCAAACACGGCCCACCACGGCCCACCACCGCGTTTCGGGCCACGTCTGAGCCGATGTATCGACCGTCCCGCGCCAGGCTTGGCCGTCGGGCGCCATTTCGCCGATCTGTGGGCGGCTCGCCGATCCCGACCGACACCTGTCACGTGGCTCGGTCACCATGGACCGCATGCGACGCATCCTCACCATCGACGGCGGTGGCGTGCGGGGGATCATCCCCGCAGTCCTGCTGGCGGACATCGAACGCAGGACCGGACGACCGGCGCGTGAGACGTTCGACTTCGTCGCCGGCACCTCGAGTGGCGCGGTCGTCGCGGCCGGCATCGCCGCCGGGATCCCGGCGCAGCGCATCGTCGAGCTGTACCTCGAGCGCGCTCCGGGGCTCTTCCGAAGCCTTCCGATCATCAGCGGGCTGCGCCGCCTGCTCACCGGCACGCTCTACGACGCGGAGCGGCTGCACCGGCTGATCGTCGACGAGATCGGCACCGATGCGCGGGATTGGAGGCTCAATGACAGCCCGATCGACCTCCTGGTCACCGCCAAGCGTCTGGCCGATGGCATGCCGTGGTACTTCGTGAAGGATCGCCCCGCGAACTCGTGCCGGGCGGGGAGCGTCCGCCTGTCCGACGCGGTGACGGCGTCGGCCGCGGCCCCGACCTACTTCCGGCCATGGGTGATCGAACCGATCGGCGAGCTGATCGACGGCGGCATCGGCGTGGCGGGCAACCCCGTGTACCAGGCCTGTGTCGAGGCCTTCGTCTACACCGACGACTACGATCCCACCGAGACGATCGTGGTGAGCCTCGGGACCGGCACCTTCCTGCACCGTTCCCGCCCGCGATGGCTGTGGGCATGGGTCGGGTGGCTCCTATCCGAGCTCCTGCGCTCGCCGTCTGAGCAGCAGACCGAGCTCGTGCACCGCCACTACGCGGAGACGCCGCTCTACCGATTCGACACCGCGCTCGACCGGGAGATCGGGCTCGATGCCGTCGGGCGTCTCCCGGAGCTGCGCGGGTACGGCGAGCGACTCGCGACGAGCATCGACTGGGATGCTGTGCTGAGCGGTCGTGACACCCGATTCCGAATCACCGATGACCGGACTCACCCGCGGGAGTACTGCCGCCTGGGTCCCGACTGACCCGGGACATTCGCCCCTTGCCCGCTCACCGACCGAGGCGTCCGATGAGACCGGCACTCGTTGCCGGGAGGACATCCGATGCTCGACCAGCGCACCCTGAGCCGCCGCTCCTTCATGCGCCGCGTGCTCGGCGCCGGAGTCGGGCTCATGTCACTCGAGTTCCTCGGCGGCACGCTCGCCTTCCTGTGGCCGAACATCAGCGAGGGACTGGGCGGACGACTCCGCGTCGGCACGATCGACGCGATCCTTGACGCGACCCCACGATTTGCCGAGGGCTATCCGCATGGCGTGGTCGCGGCGCGCAGCTTCCTGGTGAACGTGCCCGCCGCGCGGGCGCTGGCCAACGGGGCGCCGAGCCCGAACCCGGCGCCGGCCCCGGACGAGATGATCGCCCTGTGGCGCAAGTGCCCGCACCTCGGATGCATGGTTCCCGACCTGTGTGAATCGGTGAAGCGCTTCCAGTGCCGATGCCACGGGAGCACCTACAACATCCTCGGCGAGAAGCTCGAGAAGGGACCGGCCGAGCGGGGGATGGACCGATTCGCGGTGCTCATCGAGGACGACGGGACGGTGGTCATCGATACCAGCGAGATCCTGCGCGGCGCTCCGGAGGGAACGGTCACCTTCACCGACCCGCACCCGGCGGACGCCGGGTGCGGGTGATGCGGAACCGCCTCAGATCACGTTGAGCTCGCGCTCGTGCGCCGTCCGCGCAAGACGGGCGAACCCGAGCGGCTCCAGGTCGAGGGTCTCGTAGCGCCCGGTCGCGATCCACTCGGCGAGCCCACGGCCGACGGCGGGCGCCTGCTGCAGCCCGTGTCCGGAGAACCCGTTGGCGAACAGCAGGTTCGGGATCGTCGGATGCGGGCCGATCACGGCGTTGGCATCGACGGTGTTCACCTCGTAGTGACCGGCCCATGTGTCGAGCAGGCGAAGCGAGTCGAAGCCCGGCACGCGGTGCGCGAGCGTCGGCCACACGAACGATTCGAAGGGGCCGTGGTCGACGCCGAGATCGAGGGTGTCCGGGTCGGGATCACCCGCTCGCGGCGAGAAGCCCGCCAGGTAGGCCGGACCCTCGGGCCGGAAGTAGACTCCCGCCGGGTCGATGGTCAGGGGGGCGGCGCCGAGCCGGGCGGGCGAGGAGACGTGGTACACGAGCCGCTTGCGGGGCCGGACGGGGAGCTCGATGCCGGCCATTGCGGCCAGGTCCGCGGCGCGCGGCCCCGTCGCATTCACGAACCAGTCGCCGGTGACCGTCGAGCCATCGGCCAGGCGAACCGATCGCACGCGGTCCCCGTCGCGCTCAATGCCGGCGACCTCGCCGACGCGCTCGATGACGCCGAGCGATCGCGCCTTGCGCCGAAAGCCCTGGAGCCAGGCGTAGGCATCGAACCAGCCTTCGTCGGCAAGGCCCAGCGATCCGGCCACGAGGTCGTCGACGTTCATCCAGTCGAATCGGCGCCGAAGCGCCGGCGCATCAAGCAGCTCGACCTCGACGCCGACGGCGCGCTGCGTGGCGTGGTTCCGCTCGAGCGTTGCGAGGCCGGCGTCATCGGCGAGAAAGAGGTAGCCGTTCTCGACGAAGTCGATCTCGGGGACGACGCCGTCGACCGCGAGATGGCGCTCGGGGTGCTTGATGACCTCGACGCCGAAGCGGCTGATCTCGATGTTGAGCGGCGTGCTGAACTGCAGGCGGATGCTCGCGGCGGACAGCGTGGTCGACGACGTGCGAAAGGTCGGGTCGCGTTCGACGACCACGATCCGCCCATCGAAATCGGGTCGTGCTGCCAGGAAGGCCGCGACGGCCGAGCCGATGATCGCGCCCCCCACGATCACGACGTCAGCACGCTCCGCCTGGCTCATCGGCCCGATCCTAGCGGCTAGCATGCACCCATGTCCCCGCCCGCCGTGCGATTCGCCGATGCGCTTCCGAGCACGGCTGACGTCGTGGTCATCGGCGGCGGGGTGGTCGGCTGCGCCACCGCGTTCTTTGCGGCCCGGGCCGGCCTCCGAGTGGTGGTGCTCGAGCGGCGCGCGGCGCTCGGGACCCTGACGACGCCGGTCTCGACCGGAGCATTTCGGCTCCAGTTCGACAACCCCGAGGAGATTGCCACGGTGCGCGAGGGCGTCGAGCTGTTCGACGCGTTCGCGGAGCGCACGGGTCTCGCAGGGTGGGATCTCGGCCTGCGTCATGGCGGCCACCTGTTCTGCTCGCTCACCGAGGCGACCCTCGACCGCTCCCGGGACCTTGTCACGCGGCAGCGTGACTGGGGCCTCACCGACGTCGAGCTGCTGTCCGGCGACGAGGCGCGCGCGCGCTGGCCGTGGCTCTCCCCCGACGTGTGCGGTGCGCGCTATCGAGCGGCGGATGGCTGGCTCGACGTCAAGCGACTGACCGCCGGCTACGCCACCGCCGCATCGAATGCGGCCGGGATTCCCGACGCCGTGCCGGGCGGGAGCGCGACCTTCCTGGCCGGCACGGCCGTCGAAGCGATTCACGTGGATGGCAGCCGCGTGCGCAGCGTGAGCACCTCGCGCGGCGAGATAGACGCCGATGCCGTGATCGTGGCTGCCGGGCCGTTCAGCGCGGTGCTGGCCGCCACGGCAGGGGTCGAGGTCGAGATCGCTCCGACGGTCCGCCAGAAGCTCGTGATTCCGGAGTTGCCCTCGGTGCCCCCCGATGCGCCCATGACGATCGAGGAGGAGACGGCGGCCCACTGGCGACCGGCGATGCGCGGCTGTTTGGCGCTGTTCACCGACTCGTCCGAGCCTCCCGGACCCCCGCTCGATCCCGTCCCGGTGGAGCACGACTGGGCATTCGGCCTGCTCGATCCCGGGTCAGGGCATGCGCTCGCCCGGGTTGCGCCGTTCTGGCGTGACGCCTGGGCCGGTGGGGCGCCGTCGGTTCACTGGTTCCTTCAGGCCGGCCAGTACGAGGTCACGCCGGACCGACGCCCGTACCTCGGACCTGTGGGCCCCGACGGGCTGCACCTCAACGCGGGGTACTCGGGTCACGGGATCATGGCCGGCGCCGGGGGCAGCCGGCTGGTGGTCGACCTGCTCACCGGTCGGGCCGATGCGGCGGCGAACCCCTATCGGCCGGACCGCCGATTCGTGACCCGGGAGCACGACATCCTCTAGGCGAACAGGACCATGGGGGCATTGAGTCCGTGGCGTGATTCGCCACCATGGGGT
>JAGXHP010000155.1 GCA_024636135.1 Chloroflexota bacterium | reverse complement strand
TCCCCTGCCGCGGCTGCGCGGCCAGAACTGGCGAGCACGCTGGCTGCGCATCACGAGGGCGGTCGATCGGCTGGAGGTGCTGCCGCCGATCGAGCTGCAGCAGGTCGGCGAGGAGTATTACGTCGTCGACGGCCACAACCGGGTGGCCGCTGCCCTGAAGGCGGGCGGCGTGGAGATCGACGCCGACGTCACCCAGCTGCTCGTGCCCGGCCTCACCGAGCCCGGCAAGGCGACGCTGGACGCCGGGTCGCTCATCGGAGCGCATGAGATCCGTCAGGCCGGCCAGGGCCGGCACACGCGGACCGTCGAGCAGCGCCCCACCATGGACGAGGTCCCGCGACGTGACCTGATCAGCGGCCCCGGCGAGGACCGATGACGGACCGTCTCCGCGTGCGCTGGCCCGATCCGCTGCCCTTTGCCGCTCGGGGCGGTCGACCCGTCCGGCTGCTGGCCGTCTCGGACGAGCCGGACCCGACGCTGGACTCGCCGATCTCGCGGGAGCGCATCGGGCCGATCGACATCGTCATCGGCGCCGGTGATCTCGAACCCGACTATCTCTCGTTCGTCGCTGATGCCTTCGATGCGCCGCTGCGCTATATCCGCGGCAACCACGACGTGGGACCGGCATGGAGCGCATCGGGTCGCGTGCTGCTGCCCGAGCCGATGCCGGACGGACGGCTGGTCGAGGAGGCAGGCCTGCGCCTCATCGGCTTCTCGGGCTCGCCGGTCTACAACCGGCGGGGGATGCAGGTCTCGGCCATCGGCATGTGGGGACGCGTGCTGCGGGCGTGGGGCGCTGCGCAGCGAGTCCGACCGGTGATTCTCGTCAGCCATGCTCCACCGCGTGACGTGAATGACGACGAGGACCATGCCCATCGAGGCTTCACGGCATTCCGCTGGCTGGCCGATCGCGTCGCGCCGCCGCTCTGGCTGCATGGGCACACGGCGCTCGTGCGACGGGGGATCGACGACCGCACGGCTCGGTTGAACGGCACGCTCTTCTACAACTGCACCGGGTCGACGCTGGTCGAGCTGGTCGGCCCCGACGCCGATGGATGAGCCGGTCCCGATCCGCCGCGCCGCGGTGGGGTGCCTGCTGGTGGCGCTCGGGGTTGTCGTCGTGGCACTGCTGGTGCGGCCGGCCATCTTCAGCGTCGCGGAGCCGAGGGACGACACGATCGTGACGGCCGGGTCGGTGACGGAGGTTGCGGCCGGGCCGATCTCGCGTGATGTGATCCTCACTCGATCGCGCGGCTGGTCGGGTGAGCGAGATGCCGGCAGCGGGCGGGTGCAGGTCACCGTCATCGTGGCACCCTCGCCGGTCGGTGGTTTCAGCGCGGTCAACGCCGCCAGTCCCGGCCGCGACGACTGTGTCGTGGAGATCCGGGCGGACCGATTGGTCGACTGTGACGGACGCGCCTGGGACTTCGGCGGCTTCCCCCTCGACACGTCGGACCCGGCGCTCGAGCGTGTCGCGGCCGATGTCGATGGAGGAACGATTCTCCTGGACATGACCGGGCCCGCCGGGTAGCCCGGCTGGGGTCGGCCTCGCCGATGTATCGGCGTATTGCCGCCCCAACGCGTGTTCAGGCGGCGACCCACCGATACATCGGCTGGTCCGTGGCCTGACGGTGACCACGGGCCCCTCTCGGCTGCATGCCAGCCGATATGTCGGTCGAATGGCGCCCGAATGACGGATTCGGCGCAATTTCGACGATTCATCGGCACACGGCGTGCAATGGTCGGCGCAGCGTTATCGCAGATGACGACTTTGAAGGAGTGAAAACATGCCTGATCTCGGGATCTTTGGCTGGATCATCATCGGCCTGGTTGCCGGCGCACTTGCCGGCTTCTTCGTTCCCGGCCGGGAGCGGATGGGCTGCATCGGCACGATGATCGTCGGTGTCATCGGCGGCCTCATCGGCGGCTTCCTGTGGGTCAACGTGCTCAACCAGAACGAGGCGTCCGGCTGGCTGGGCGCCCTGGTGCTGGCCACCATCGGCTCGATCCTCGTGCTGTTCGTGCTGCGGGCGATGCGGGGCGGCGACCGCTAGGCACAACCGAGGCCGATCCCCGGGCTCGCAGCGACCCTCAGCGTCGGTTGCGCCGGGGGTCGGTTTCGGCGAACATGCAGGCCGCCGCGCTGTGACCACGCGCGGCCTTCGTGGTGGCCTTAGCTCAATCGGTAGAGCATCGGATTGTGGCTCCGAAGGTTGCGGGTTCGAGCCCCGTAGGCCACCCCACTCCCACGCTCAGACCGGCCGCGTTGCGCCGTCTCATGCCGCCTCGGCTTCTACCGTCGAACTAGGCGCTTGCTAGGTGTCAGCCTCGTCGGCTTCGCGCACGCAGCCTACGTCGCTGGCCGGCCCGTCGCGCCCCAGGGCCTCCCATCGACCCCGGTGTGCGAGGACGTGACTACTTGCCGCTCAGGAAGACGCGCACAAGTCCGCGCAGGGCCGTGTCCTCGTCGCTGCGAAGTTCGGCCTCTGAGTCCCTGCGCGCGGCGCGGCGCCCGATCATCTCGATGTACTCGATCGTGCCGGCGATGAGCGCGATGAGCGCGATGGCCTGCGCAAGGGTGTGCTGATCGATACCCATGCGCTCCACGATCGCAGTCGCGAGAGACAGGGTCCATGGCCCGATAGTCCGTCCGTACAAGGCTTGCTCGCACGTCGTCGTCCAGTCGGCCTGGTAATCGCTGAGGCGCAGGGCAACTGGACGAGAGCGGCGGCGCGACTATGGGAATCCGTTCGCCGACCTTCACCGCACGGAGCGCCGTCGGCATCACCCGGCCGCCACCATGGCCACGGCCGCAACCGCCAGCATCAGCCCGATGCCCTGCGCGCCGTGGATCCGCTCGCGCAGGACGACCGCCGCCAGGAGCACCGTGAACGCGGGGTACAGCGACGACAGGACCGAGGCGACCGTGAGCAGGCCGGCCTGCGTTGCGAGCAGGAACAGCACGGCCGCCGCGGCCGCCAGGGACCCGACCACCACGCCGCCCAGGCTCGCCAGCTCGCGCGGCACCCACGCCTGTCGCATGGCCATGGCCAGGCCGATGATGACCGGGATCGAGACCGCCTCGGCGGCGACCAGGGGAGCGAAGCCCGCGCCGTCGGGCACCTGGCCCAGCGCCGCGAACATGAGCCCGAACCCGAGCCCGGCCAGTAGGCCATCGATGACGCCCGCGTTCAGTCCGCCCGCCCCGAGTGCCGCCTCAGTGTGGTCCGTCGACCGGGCGATCAGCCAGATCGCGGGGAACGCGAGCGCAATGCCGGCCCAGACGATGAGCGCCGGGCGCTCCCCGGTGATCACTCCCACGGTCACCGGCAGGAGGGCCGCTCCCACCGCCGAGAGTGGCGCGACGACGCCCATGCGTCCGGCGGCCAGTCCCCGGTACAGGAATGCCGTCCCGGTTCCGGTGCCGAGGCCGGCAAACAGGCCCCATGACAGGTCGCCGGCGGTCGGGTCGCCGCCCACCACGACCGTGGCCGCTCCGACCGCGATCGTGGCCGCCACCTGCGTGACGATCGCCACCGACCAGACCGATGTCCGCCGTGACAGGAATCCGCCGATGAAGTCGGACAGCCCGTACATGAGCGCCGAACCCAGCGCGAGGACGACAGTCAGCACGCCCTACGAGGTCCGCTCGGCGACCGTGCGCAGCGCGGCGCCCCGTCGACCGGTCAGGCGATAGCGCCACTCGGTTCCATCGGGGGCGCTGCCATCGAGGAAGGATCGCAGCGGCTCGGCGTCGTACCATTCGACGGAGGCCAGGCGGTCGAGGGCCTCGTCAACCTCGACCCATTCGGCGGTCCGGATCAGGCCCTCGGGATCGGCGGGCTCGATCGCTCCGTCAGCCTCGCACGCGTAGGTCAGTGCCCGCCATCGGCCGACCAGGTCGTCCAGCTGCGAATCGATCTCGACGCTGAACGCCAGGTTCGGGGTTCCGGTGAGCGTCAGGCCGGTCTCCTCGAGGATCTCGCGGCTCACCGCCACTTCGGGGCTCTCACCGTATGCGACACGGCCGCCGGGAAGCATCCAGGTCGGCTCGCGGTTGTCGATGCCCTGCTCCTGGACCAGGAGCATCCGTGCACCATCGCGGATGAGCGCGGAAACGGTTCGCGGAAGGGCGTTGCTCACGCGGCGATTGTCGCATCGAGCCGGGGACCACGGGGCGTGGTGCCTTGACCCGCGACGGAGTGGTGGCGCAGCATCGGCGCGACCGGGTGATGAGGGAGGGATCGAACATGACCGAGGGTCGGACGACCGCGATGGCGCTCATGGGCATCGCGATGCTGGTGTACGCCGCCGGGACCATCCTCGGGCTCAATCCGCCGATGGACGGCCGACGCGTGTCCCTGGTGTCCCTCGGCGACGTGGCGCCGTGGGTCGGGGGTCTCGTCGTCGCAGCGGCCATCCACCTGTGGGCCGCGCTGAGCGAGACGTCACTCACCAAGCCGGTTGCGCATGTCGTGGCGATCGCGGGAATGGCGGCCGGAGTGGTGCTCATCGCGACGCTCCAGCCGGTCGGTATCGTGCTGCTTGCCGTCTACGCGTACATCCTCATCGGCCTGGTGCGCCGGGCCGATGAGGCACGCACCGACGGCCTGCGCGAGCACCTGCACCGGGGAAAGGCGAGCGACCCGGGTTAGCCGTTGGCGGCCCGTTCCCCGGGCAGCGGCGTCCACGAGCCACGACGGACGCCGGATGGTGATCGGCTTGGCTGTCGTGACCCCGACGAACGGGCGCGGAATCCGCCGGACCGGGATGCGTCGCGGCTGCCGGGGCGCGGGCTCCGGGTGGCCGGACGCTCGTCGCGCGGGCCGGCATGGCGCACGACGCCGGGCACGGTCTCGACCGGGATCGCTCGGCCCATGAGCCGCTCGATGTCGCGGAGGTAGGGGAGCTCGAGCTCCGACACCAGCGAGATGGCCACGCCATCCACGCCGGCACGCCCGGTCCGCCCGATGCGGTGGACGTAATCCTCGGCCGATCGCGGCAGGTCGTAGTTCACGACGTAGGGCAGGGCGTCGATGTCGATCCCACGCGCCGCCACCTCGGTGGCGACCAGCACGTGGACGCGCCCGGCCTTGAAGTCCTCGAGCGCGGCGATGCGCTGGGACTGGGCCCGGTCGCCGTGAATTGCGGCAACGCGAACGCCGTCACGCGCGAGCTGGTTCGTCAGCCGATCGGCTCCATGCTTGGTCCGCACGAAGACGAGCGCCGAGGTCACGTGGCCGTTCGCGATCAGGTGGCTCAGTGTCTCCCGCTTGCGGGAGTCCTCGACCCGCAGGACGACGTGCTCGACCAGGGTGGTCGTCGAGTTCGGCGGGGTCGCCTGGACCGTGGCGGGGTCGTTCAGCAGCTTCTTCGTGAGTCGTCGGATGGCCTCGGGAAAGGTCGCCGAGAAGAGCAGGCTCTGTCGCTCGGGCGGCAGCAGGCCGATGATCGTGCTGATGTCGTCGATGAAGCCCATGTCGAGCATCCGATCGGCCTCGTCGAGGACGAGGAACTCGATGGCACCGAAGTCGATCGATCCTCGCCACACGAGGTCGAGGAGCCGGCCGGGGGTGGCGACCACGATCTCGGCGCCCGCCTCGAGCTCGCGAAGCTGATCGGGCAGGCTGGCGCCGCCGTACACGGCGACGGAGCGCAGCGGAGCGTGCTTGCCGTAGGTCTGGACGCTCTCCTCGACCTGGATGGCCAGCTCGCGCGTCGGAACCAGGACGAGGGCGCGCACGGCGCGTCGGTCCAACTCCACGGGCGAGGCGTGGAGGCGCTGAAGGATCGGCAGCACGAAGGCGGCTGTCTTGCCGGTGCCGGTCTGGGCGCCGGCCATGAGGTCGCGGCCGGCGAGGACGATCGGAATCGCCTCGGACTGGACCGGGGTGGGCGTGTCGTAGCCGGCATCGGCAATGGCACGCAGCAGTTCGGGGCGCAGCCCGAGCTCGGAAAAGGTCATGGATCTCCTGACGTCCACGCGCCCGCCGCAGCGGGCCCGGTCAGGCGCAGTGAGTACGAAGGGTGCGGCAGCCCGGCGAAACCTTGACGCTGACCGGAGAGTCAGTCGAGCCGGGCGTTGATCGGCCGCGAAGAGTCGAATTCAATTCGGTCCGCGCTCCCGTGCCTGGGCATGCAAAGCCCCGAGACAGGTGTGCTGCGGCTCCGCCAGTGTCCGTTGGAGGGCCGATCCTGTCAAACAGGACCATTGGCCGGCGCCGGGACGCGACCCACGATCTCGCCTCAGTCGAACCGGTCGAGCCGGAAGAGGCCGATGTCGTGGCGGGTCGATCCGGTGACGCTGAGGTCCGCCATGATCTCGCCGATCACGCTGCAGAACTTGTAGCCGTGGCCGCTGAATCCGGCCGCGATGCTGACCTGCGGGGACTCCGGGAGCCGGTCGACGATGAAATGCTCATCGGGTGAGTTCGTGAAGATGCAGGCCTTGAGCATCAGGGTCGGGCCGGCGCCATCGGGAAAGTAGCGGGTGGCGAAGTCACGGAGCAGCACCTCGTCGTCGGCGTTCGCGGCGCGATCGGGGTCATCGGGATCGATCGGCTCGGTGCGGTGGTGGTAGCGGGCGAACTTGAAGCCGGGCACGTCATGGACCGGGAAGCCGTAGTAGCTGCCGTCCTCCACGTCCATGATGAAGACCGGGAACCGCTCCGGGGTGAAGAGCTCCGGCCGTGTCGGCTGGAGCCAGCCGACGACCTGGCGTTCGGGTACGGCCAGGCGTTCCAGGCGTGGGACCAGGCGACGTGCCCACGGACCGGCGGTGATCACCAGCCGATCGGCGTCGTGCGTTCCGGAGTCGGTTGTCACGCGCACGCCGCCATCCGGGGTGGCCTCCCAGGCGCGGACCGGATCGCGGAAGCGGAGGTCGGCGCCGTTCGCCATGGCGCCGCGGACGTGGGCCAGGATCGTCCGTTCGGCCATGAGGAAGCCGCCGTCGGCCTGATAGACCACGCGGGTCGCATCGTCGAAGCCGACGTAGGCGGGGTAGCGCCGGCGAAGCTCGCGGCCGTCAAGGACCTCGTGCGGGATGTCGTGGAGCTCGGCGGCCTCGAGTGCTCCACGGAACATCGGGCCGTCCTCGGGACCGCCCTCGACGCTGCCGGTCTTGATGAGCAGCGGCTCCGCGGCGCGCTCCTCCAGGTCGTGCCACAGCTCGTAGCTGCGCCGCAGGAGTGGCACGTAGGAGGGGTGTTCGTGGTAGGCCAGCCGGATGATCCGGGTC
>JAGXHP010000154.1 GCA_024636135.1 Chloroflexota bacterium | reverse complement strand
GCTGATCGCGGCCGCGGCGCCGAGCGACTCGGCAAGCGCCCCGGCCAGCAGCCCGCCGATGGGAGCCGTCCCGGCGAACACGGTCACGTAGAGCGACATGACGCGTCCGCGCAGGGCGTCCGGGACGCTGTTCTGGATCGTGACGTTGATCGTGTTCACCATGAGCATCGAGGCCAAACCGATGCCGGCCACCAGCGCGAAGGCCGCAAGGGGGCTGCGCACGAATCCGAGGGCGAGCTCGAGCGCCAGGAACGCGGCTCCCCCGCCGATGATCAGCGTCAGCATTGGTCGCTGGCTGGTGATGAAGGCCAGGATGAGCGATCCCACGAGCGATCCGGCGCCCATCGCGGCGAAGAGCGCGCCGTAGCCCCCCGAATCGAGCGCCAGGGCGTCCCGCGTGAAGATCGGCAGCAGCGTCTGGAAGTTCATGGCGAACATCGCCATGCCGCCGAGCATGATCAACGGCCACAGCACGGTCGGCGTCGCGATCGCGTAGCGGACGCCCTCGGTCAGGCTTGACCGAATCGACGGAAAGGCAACGGGTCGCTCGAGCCGGCGCAGCGCACTGCCGTCGAGCATCCACAGCGAGATGAGCACCGACAGGTAGCTGATGGCGTTGATACCGAAGTTGATGGCCACCCCGAACGCCGCGATCGTCAGGCCGGCGATGGCTGGGCCGATGACACGCGACAGGTTGAAGCTCGTCGAGTTCAGGGCGATGGCATTGACCAGGTCATCGGCCGGAACGAGCTCTGCCACGAACGACTGACGCACCGGCATCTCGATGGCGCTCACGAAGCCGAGCAGCAGGGCCAGCACGTAGATATGCCAGATCTCGACCACGCCGGTCGCGGCCAGGACGAAGAGCAGGCTGGCCTGGACCAGCGCCACCGCGTTGACGACCATGAGCACCCGACGCTTGTCCACCCGATCGGCGATCACCCCGCCGAGCGGTGCCAGGAACATGGACGGGGCGAACATCAGGGCCAGGACGGCTCCGAGCTGGAGCGGAGACCCGCCGAGCTCGAGGACGAGCCACGGTTGCGCCACCGACTGCATCCACGTCCCGACCAGGCTGCCGATCTGCCCGAACCAGTACGTCCGGTAGTTGCGATGGCGCATGGCACTGAAGCCACGCGCCACGGCGGCGCCGCGGGCGCGCGGCATCGACGCCGCCCGATCGGGGCGGCGTCCAGCACGCGGGAAGAGCCGGGGAATCGTCACTAGTTAGCAATGCTAACAACATTTGGGGTGCGCGGCAAGTCGTCGGAAGTTGAGAACCGCGGCGCGAATGAGCGATGATGCGCGCGGCAACGAGGATTCAATGCACCAGGCCCGAGCAGTCAGGAACCGAAGGGGGCGGCGCCGATGGCGGCTCCCCCGACTTCGTGCACCCGCGACGGGACTCATGCTGTCGCTCCTGGTCCTCCTCTCGCCGGATCTGACGCTCGCTCCGCTGAATGCCGGAGAGCCGCACCGCGCTGGTCCCGTGCCGATCGACCTGCTCGATATCCGCGAGACCGGCCGGGGCACGCGCCCGATCAAGCCGGACGCCTCTCTTCCGGCGACACCTGCGGCGGAGGTCGCCGCCCCGGACGCGCGGTATGGCCCGGCGCTCGAGGCGGCGCGGACGGCCGCCGGCGCTCACGGCATCGCGTTCGCGGCCGTCCGCGACGGGGTCGTCCTGTGGAGCGGATCTGCCGGGCGCAACCGGGACGCGACCACTCCGCTCGGTCCTGACGACGCGCTGGTCATCGGCTCGGTGACCAAGACCTTCGTCGCAGCGGCGATCCTGCAGCTCGTGGACGAGGGACGCATCGGCCTCGACGACAAGCTCGCCACGCACCTGCCGGCCATGGCGTCGGTGGCTCAAGGTGTCACGATCCGCCAGCTTCTCGACCACACCAGCGGGTTGGCGGACGTCTTCAACGACACGACGCGGCGGGGCCTCGAGGAGCATCCCGAGGTGGCGTGGACGCCTGCCCAGGTCCTCGCGACCATCCATGCGCCGTGGTACAAGCCGGGCGATGGCTGGGCGTACGCCAACACGAACTACTTCCTGCTGGGACTCGTCATCGAGCGTCTGTCCGGAGCGTCGCTGTCCGATGAGCTCTCACGCCGCTTCATGCGGCCCCTGGCTCTCGATCACACGCGGGTGCTGACCGGCGACGACGACGGACCGCTGACCCCGGCCTGGGCAACGATCTTCTGGGCGTCAGGTGCCATGAGCGCATCCGCTGGCGACCTCGCCCGCTGGGGTGACGCGCTGTTCGGCGATCAGCTGCTCCGGGCGCCGACGCGGCACGCGATGACCGAGCTCAACCACCACGACTACGGCTTCGGCGTGCAGCGCATCGAGCTCCCCGGCGCCGTGGGCTACGGGCACACCGGCCTCCTGAACACCTACACGACGTTGCTCGTCTACCTGCCGGAGTCGAACGTGACGCTGTCGTTGCTCGTGAATCGGAGCCACGTGGACCTTGGCGGCATGCTCAACGCGAAGCCGGGCAGCGGGCCATCGTTGCTGGAGCTGGCAAGCGACCGCCCCTAGCCGCCGAACAGGATGTCGCGGATGACCGGCATGGGCGGGGTGCCATGGCTGATCACCGACTCGAGGAACGGGCGCCAGGCAAACTCGCCTCCGTCGGACTCGGCTCGCCCGCGGGCCTCGCGCTCGATCTCCGCCATCTCGACCGAACCGAGGTAGTACTCGCACAGCTGCGTCGACGACAACCGGGCGCGTGCCCACTTCTCGGTGGCCTCGGAGCGCTCCTGGAAGCCGCCGTCGACCATCATCGTCATCGCCTCGTCCTCGGTCATCCCGCCGGTGTGGATGCGGATGTCCATCAGGGTGTTGGTGACGGCGCGAAGGAAGTACTTCCAATGCGAGAGCATGAGCGCCGGGTCGTCCGCCCCGTAGCCGACGTCCATCATCACCTGCGTCACGTACACCGCCCAGCCCTCGGCAAAGACGCCGGAGCCGAAGACGGCGCGAGGGAGCGAGTCGCAGCGGTTGGACCAGGCGAGCTGCAGATAGTGGCCGGGGACCGCCTCGTGAATGGTGAGGATCCGCAACGAGCGGTCGTTGTTCTCGCGCAGCATCGACTCCACCTGCTCGTCGCTCCACTCGGGGTTCGGCGGCGTGATGGCGAAGAAGCTGTCGAGACCCTTGTCGAGCGGTCCCGGCGGGATGAGCATCGCGCCGCCGAAAGCACGCAGGAACGGCGGCGTCCAGATGATCTGAAGCGGATCGTCCGCCAGGCCGATGAGGTCGCGTTCGCGGATGAACCCCTCCATCCGCTCGTGCTCGGCACGGCAGTAGTCGAGCAGGTCCTCCGCCCGTGGATGATCCTGCGCGATGTCGTCGAGGACGCGTCGGGTGAGCTGGTCCGGGTCGTCCGGCATCGGCTCGTCGCCGATGCGCGACGGCCACAGCTCGGCGGCGATGCGCGCCATCTCGGCACGTACTTCGTCGTAGGCGGCCGCCGCGCGGGCCTCGAGCTCCGCGCGCGTGATCGTCGCCTTGAGGGCGTGGTGGAACTTTCGCTCGTAAAGGTCGCGGCCCAGACGGTAGTCTCCATCGGCCGTCGGCTGGAGCTCTTCACGCAGCCATGTCACGAATGCCTCAACAGCGACGACGGCCGGGTCGGCAGCGGCGCTGACGCGATCGCGGATCGGGTCGTCGGCATCAGCGGCCATCTCGACCGCGGTGCGGCACAGGTCGGCGACGCCGGGCATGGTGACGATCGCCTTCTCAACGTGGAACGCACTCACCGCGCGGCCGCGGCCCGAGGTCAGGTTCTGGCGTGCCGCGGCGAGGAGTGCCGGGAGTGTCTCCATGCGGCCGGCCGCGCTCGCCAGGCGGTCGTTCAGCGAGGCGAACTCGCGTGACAGGAGCGCGAACAGGCCACCACCCAGCAGGTAGGAGTAGACGATCGGGCTCCACGATGGCTCGTCGAGGTCCTCCTCCTCGAACCGCAGGGCGTCGATCTCGCGCAGCAGGACCTGGCGGTCGATCTCCTCCTCGCGGTTCAGGCCATCGGTACCCTCGAACGTCCCTCGCGCCTCGGCCAGCCAGGCCAGGCGCTCCGCGGTGCCCCGCTCGCCGACGTCGGGCCATACGTGATCGTGCTCGTGGTTGCCCGCCTCGGTGGCGTTGACCGGGTAGAGGCGGAAGAAGCCGGCGAAGAAGCCGTCGACGGCATCGGCAAAGCTCATGCGCGCATGGTGCCATGGGCTGCCGTCCGGCCCGGTGCGATCATTGCGTCACAAACGGAGCAGGATGAGCCGATGGAGACCTGGCAGGCGATCAACACGCTGCGCGTCGTGCGGGAGTTTTCCGAGCGCGCGATCGAGCCACCCGAGCTCGAGCGCATCCTCAACGCAGGACGCCGCACCGGGAGCTCGAAGAACGACCAGCACTGGGCGTTCGTCGTCGTGCGCGATCGCGACCATCTCCGAGAGCTCGCGGCGGTCGGCCACTACGCCGGCCAC
The DNA here is from genome assembly GCA_024636135.1 of Chloroflexota bacterium. Classification (GTDB taxonomy): domain Bacteria; phylum Chloroflexota; class Limnocylindria; order QHBO01; family QHBO01; genus JACDBZ01. Next base: position 4,418 of record JAGXHP010000154.1, on the reverse strand, counting down.
CTTGCCGGTGCGACGCTGGCGATCGCCCTCGTGACGCCCGACGCGTCCGGGCATTACGACAACTCAGTGATGTGGGACTGCGGTAGGGCGGCCCAGAGTATGGTGCTCGCCGCCTGGGAGCTCGGCATCGGCAGCGTGCCCGCGACGGTCTACGACCACGCCCTCGCGCATCGGCTGCTGGGACTGCCCGAGGATCGGCGCTGCGACTTCCTGCTCTCGTTCGGCTACCCCGCCGATGCCTCCGTCCTGACGCGGCCGAGTCGCGCCGGAGGGCGTCTGTCCCTCGAGGAGCTCGTCCACGAGGAGCGCTGGTAGGGCACGCGTCGCGAACCTGCGTGGCGGGCCGACGATGGTGACGTGCGGGTCTGGAGAACACGCGCGGGCAGCCATCAAGGCAGGGAGTCGAAGTCTTCGACGTCGCCCTCCTGCGCCTGCCGGACCAGCTCGTCCTGCACCCATCCCTCCACGCCTCGCGGCGGTCGGCCCGATCTGGACCGATCACCTGGTAGAGCGATCGGGGCAGCCGATCAGTTCAGTTTTCGTATCGCGGGCATTGCCTCGGTCGAGCGCAACGCGTGATTCGCCGTCGCTACTCCAGTGCTGGAAGGAACTGGGGCGGGAAGCGGACCCGTGTCGCCTGCTCGAACGCGTAGGCGAGGCCGATCAGGGTCGGCTCGTCCCACGCCCCGGCGAAGAAGGAGACGCCGATCGGCAGCGCCCCGTCGACATAGCCTGCGGGGACGGTGACGTTCGCATATCCCGCGATCGCAGCCGGAGACGACGAGCCGATGAAGAGCGAGAAGTCTCCGCCGAGATCGCCGTTCACGGGGTCGGTGACCCAGGCCGGTCCATTCGTCGGCGCGACGATCGCGTCGAGATCGAACGCGGCCATCGTGTCGTTGATCGAGGCTTCGGCAATGGCGTCGGCCGTGGCGCGCGCGTCCACGCATGCCGGGTCGGCGCGCCCTCCGGTCGCCTCGGCCAGGACAAAGATCTCCGAATTCCACGGTCCCTCGAGGTCAGGATTGGCCTCGTTGAAATCGATCACGTCCTGGAGCGTTTTCGGGTAGCCCGGTCCCGTGTATGTCTCGAAGTACGCGGGCAGGTCCGACTTGAACTCGCACAGCAGGGCGTCGAACTCCGGTCCGTAGGCGTCCTCGATGGCCAGGTCGACCTCCACGACCGTCGCGCCGGCCGCGGTGAGCGAGGCGACCGTGTCGTCCATGATCGCCGCCACGTCGGCATTGACGACCGTTCCGTCGAAGATGTACGTCCCGTCGCGCCAGATCCCGATCCGAGCGCCGGCGAGCGCACTGGCGTCGAGGAACTGGGTGTAGTCGCTGAACGCGACCTGGCCGGCCGTTGCCGGATCGGCGGGATCCACGCCGGTCATGGCGCCGAGGAGCACTGCGGCATCGGTGACGTTGCGCGCCATCGGGCCGGCCGTATCCTGGTCCGCGCTGAGCGGCACGATCCCCTCGCGACTCAGGAGTCCGACGGTCGGCTTGATGCCGACCAGGGCGTTCGCACCCGCGGGACAGACGACGGAGCCGTCGGTCTCCGTCCCGACCGCGGCGACGGCCAGGTCGGCGGACGCCGCGACCGCCGATCCGGAGCTGGAGCCACACGGGTTGCGGTCGAGCACGTAGGCCATGTTCGTCTGGCCGCCGATACCGCTCCAGCCGCTCGACGACGGGATCGATCGGAAGTTCGCCCACTCCGACAGGTTGGCCTTGGCGAGGATGATGGCGCCGGCCGCCTTGAGGCGCTCGATGATGAACGCATCGGCCGGGCTACTGCCCGCCAGCGACCACGAGCCGGCCGTCGTCGGCATGCCCGAGGTGTTGATGTTGTCCTTGACGATGATCGGCATGCCGAGCAGCGGCCGATTGTCACCGTTGCGTCGTGCTCGATCGGCCGCACGCGCCTCGGCGAGGGCGCTCGGATTCACCGTGATGACCGCGTTCAACGCGGGATTGAGCTTCTTGATGCGATGCAGGTAGAACTGCGTGAGCTGGACCGACGTGAGCCGGTGTCGGTTCATCAACGCCTGCAGCTCGGGAATCGTCGTGGAATCTATGTCGATTCCGGCGACGGCGGTCTTCGTCGGCTGGCGGCCGAGGCTGACCGGCGCGGTAACGGCTGATGCCACCAGCAGCAGCATGAGCAGGATCACCGGGCTCGCGGATCGTCGGGTTCTCTCAGTCACAGCGCGTCTCCTCCCATCGGCATACATTCCGCAGATCTGCCCCGGGGCTGCCACGGGTCAGCTCAATGGAACTCCCGCTGTCAAGACCCAGGCTGGCCGGCTACGGCGCGGGATCGAACCGAACCGACTCCACCGCACGCTGCAGGGCCGCAACCTGGTCGGGAGGGGCTCCGGGGTCGTACTGGGCAGTGAACACGACGCGCTCGCCGCGCACGTCGACCACGTAGACGTCAAGGACAGCGCCTGGCTCCCTGACACAGTGCGACCGTCGGTCCGCCACGTCGTACCACAGCGCGAATTCCTCGCAGACGGCGATCTCCGGCACCGACGGGATCGTCATTTGCACGATAAGGCCATCAAAGCCATCGACGGTGATCGGTCGAGGAGGCTCGGCCTCCCAACCGGGGTGGGCCGCGAGCGCCTGGGCGAAGTCATCAACCGTCGGACCCACCGGAGGCTCCATCGGCCCTCGGGCGGATGAGAGCGGGTCGTTGTACAGGTTCACCGGGTTCCAGAAGGCGAGGCCCATCGAACCCGGCGAGGTACCGGGGACATTGATGGCCCAGCGCTCGTAGCTATCCCAGCCGTCGGGCACCTCCAGTGTCACGCTCAGCTGCGTGCGTGGCCACAGCCGGTATGTGCCACCCTCGAGGTTGTCGGTGCCGGGGAGATCGGGAATATCGCTCAGGTCAGCGGATGAAATCGGCGTCGGGGACTCTGGCGGATCGCCGACGCTGGGAGCGAACAAGCCGATCCCGAGCACCGCTGCGGCCGCGGCGGCGACTCCCGCGACCGCAAAGAACATCGAGCGCCGGCGCGGCCCGAGCAGCCATCGCCACCCTCCATGCCTTCGCTGCCGCACCTGCGGCAGCTGATCGAGCACCGCATCGAGGACCCGGTCCGACAGCTGGTTCGATCCGTCCTCCATCCACGCGCGGATGAGCCGATCGAAGTCACGATTCGTGCTCATCGCACCACCACCTGCAAGGTGGCTCGGGCATCGGCGTCGAGGGCCGCACGCAGCGCGCGGATGGCGTAGTGCAGGCGCGACCGGGCGGTTCCGACCGGGATCCCGAGCGTGTCCGCGACGGCCGGCAGCGGAAGGTCGAGGTAGTAATGCAGCACGATCACCGCGCGATGCTCGAGGGAGAGGCGACGGAACCCGCGCTCGATCTGGTCCCGCGCTGCGATCGACTGGGACGCATCCGCTTCTGGCGGGTCGGCCGGTGGAAGCAGCCGCATGTTCGGGCTCCATGCTCGCTCCCGGCGGCGCTCGGCGTAGCACGCGCGTACCAGGATGCGGTAGGCCCATCCCTCGAATCGCGCCGGATCCCGGAGCTGTGGGAGATCGCGCCAGATGGACACGAGCGCCTGCTGCGTCGCGTCATCGGCCAGATCGAGATCGCGAAGGATCCGATGGGCCACAGCATGCAGGCGATCACCGACGGCCACGGCAAGGCTCGCGAACGCCCCCTCGTCGCCACGCTGCGCCTGCACGATCAGTTGGCTGTCCATGGTCCTCCGCCCGAGTTCCGGATGGCGTATGCCAGTCCATCACTTGATCGGGGAATCGCATCGGCGATGTGACTCAATCTTCGCTGGCAGCGCAAGGGCCTTCGGTGATCAGGTTGCATGAGGAGGAGCCCCGACGGACGGGACTCCTCCGGGTCGCTGCGGTGCTGGTGGCTACGGCAGCTCGAACACCGCCGTCTGGTAGAGCTGGCAGGCATTGGGGCCTGGTGTCCCATCGGCGATGGCCGCCGGAGCGCCAGAGTGGAAGATGCCCGGCAGACTCGCATCGGTGCAGCCCGCCCGATAGGTGTGGATCATCTCGGACGTCATCCCCGGGATGACCGGCCCGTGATCGTTGAGGACCAGCTGGATGTCGGCGGTGGTGGGATTCCAGAGGCCGCCACCCTCGAACCAACCAGCGATCGGACCGGCCCGGAAGGAGCCGGCGAACGTTGCCTGGCCGCTGCCACCGGCGACGTGGCCGCCGCCATAGGCCACCTGCGCGTCGGTGATGAGGTGACGCGTGACGATGTCCGGCGCGCTGCAAGGCTGGGCGAGACAGTTATCCGGAGCGTTGAGCACCACGAACCAGATGGTGTAGGCGTGCCCCGGGCGCAGGTTATGGGTCTGGAACCGCCAGCTGACGCCGTTCTCGCGGCGCACGACGGTGCCGGTTGCCCCGTCTCCGACTGGTCCG
>JAGXHP010000024.1 GCA_024636135.1 Chloroflexota bacterium | reverse complement strand
GATCGGGGCGTTGCGCATGGCGATCAGGCCCATCACCACGGTGACGATCGACAGGCTCACCAGCCAGCCCGGAGCGCCGCGGCCACCGTTCCAGATGAGGGCCGCGATCATCCCGAGGAACGCCCAGTGGGCGGGGTTGTGGAAGTCAGGGCTCGCCCACTCGAGGATGTTCGCCAGTCCCCAGTCCCCGGCATCCACGTAGCGCAGGGGATAGAGGAGGCCGATGGGACCTGCCGGAGTGAGCATCGAGCCCAGGCCGCAGGCAAGGGCCGCCACGAGCACCAGACGCCAGCGCGGCGACATCGGCGTCCGTCCAAGGAACGTGAAGATCAGGTAGAGACCCACGAAGCCGAAGCCCACGACGTACAGGCCGTGAAGGTTCGCCCACACCGCGAACAGGACCGGCAGCAGGACGAGGCTCCAGGGGCGCTCCGGTCGCAGGGACAGCAGCAGCCAGACCAGGAGCGCCATGATCAGCCACGAGAGGACCTGCGGGCGCAGGGTGACGTACGGGATGAAGACCAATGCGCCGATGGAGCAGCCGATGGCGATCGCCGCGGTTCGGGTGCCCCGACGGGCGAGGAAGACGGCCGTCACCGCGAAGATCGCGCCGGAGATCAGCGCGAACACGGTGAGGGCGATCGGCTCGCCGACGCCGTCCACCAGGAGGAACATGATCACCTCGCCCAGCCACTCGTGCGGTGTCCAGGGCTGACCGCCCCACGTGAAGCTGAATGGATCGCTGCTCGGCACGCTCCCCGAGGTGACGATGAGCTTGCCTGCCGCAACGTGCCAGAAGTAGTCGGCGTCCTGGAGCCCCTTCGCCAGCACGACACCGGCCATGAGACCGGCGATCACGATCGCCGCGATGATCGCGGGGGACGGCAGCCTCGGCGTGGTGCGCTCGGCGGCGGGCGCGGCGTCGTTCGACATCGCGCTGATACTACGGAGTCGAGCGACGCCGGTAACCCGCGGAAAGTACCGCCGGGCAGGCACCGACTGCCGGGTAGGATCGCCCGATGAACGCCACGCCAGGTCGCGGCATCAGTCCCGTCGGCGTGCTCGTCGCAGCCTTCTGGGCGGTGGCGGTCCTCCCCGCGACGCTGCTCCCGATGACGGATCCGGACACCTTCTGGCACATCCGGGTCGGCCGCGAGATCATCGAGCGTGGCAGCATCCCGACCGTCGACACCTGGAGCATCGTGGGCGCCGGTCGTGCCTGGGTCTCCCAGGATTGGCTGTCGAACGTCGCCACGGCGGGCGCCCACGAGCTTGGCCCCACGGCCGTCTCGGTCGCCTACGGCCTGATGGCCACGGCCGCCATCGCCATCCTGTGGTTCGCGATCCGCGTGCGACGCCCCGGCATCGGGCCGCTGCCGCGTGTCGGGTGGCTCACGTTCGGCCTCGTCCTCGCCGCCCCCACGCTCGGCGCCCGAGTGCAGGTCGTGGACCTCCTGCTGGCTGCGGCAGTGATCTGGATCCTGTGGAGCTACCTCGTCTCGCGGCTGGCGCGGTGGCTGATCGCGCTTCCCATCCTGGCCGGCCTATGGGTGAACCTCCACGCCGGCTTTCCCCTGCTGTTCCTCTTCGGCGGTGCGATCGTGGTCGGCGAAGCGCTGGATCGGATCACGTCACGTCGCGCACGGGGCGAGCCGCTCACCTGGGGGCAGCAGGTCCGCGTGCTGGCCGCTCTGGGCGCATCGGCCCTGGCGCTCGTGCTGAACCCGAACGGCTGGGCGATCTACGCCTACCCGTTCGACACCCTCGAGATCGCGGCGCTGGCCGGATTCGTCGGGGAGTGGCAGCCGGCCTCGCTCGGTGCCCCGTCCGGGCAGCTCCTGGCGGCGTTCGTCCTCATCGGTGTCCTGCCGGCCCTGGCGCTCGGCTGGCGCACCGTCCGCTCCGCCGACGTCCTGGTCATGATCGGCCTGGTGGTCATGGCCGTCAGCGCGGTGCGATTCCTCCTGGTCACCGGCCCCATCGGCGCGGCGATCGTGTGCGTGGTCATCACCGGTCCACTGGCCGGCACGCGGCTCGGGTCGCGGCTCGGCCGCGTCGCCGCACGGCTTGGCCGACCCGTCGGCGGCGCACGGCGCATCGTCAACGCCGCCCTGGTCCTGGGGGTCGTGGTGCTCGGGGTGGTCCTGGTGGGACTGAGGGTCGGACCCGCGGGGCAGGCGTCCGCCGTCGCCGCCGAGTACCCGGTCGAGGCGGTACGGTGGCTCGGCAACCAGCCCGAGCAGCGCGTGTTCAACCGCTACGAATGGGGAGGCTACCTGGGCCTCGAACTTCCCGATCGGCCGATCTTCATCGACGGGCGCGCCGACATCTACGGGGATCCGCTCATTCTCGAGTACGTCGAGACCATCTCGGTCAACATCGATCCACAGCTGACCTTCGACCGCCATCAGATCGACGCCGTGCTTTACCCGATCGAGTCCGTGCTGGGCACATGGCTCGACGACCAGGATGCGTGGACTCGGTCGTACGCGGATGAAACGTCCGCGGTCTGGACCCGGCGTGGCAGCTGATCGCCCCGTCCGGGCGCGATCGGCGCTGAGGACGTCCGACCTCGTCATCCTCTTCGGGCTGGCGCTCGTGGCCCGGGCCATCGCCGCCCTGATCGTGTCGGATCCGCCGTACCTCGATCCGGCCTACTACGAGATCGTCGCGCGCCAGCTGGCCACCGGGCACGGCTTCAGCATCCCGGTCCTCTGGAGCTTCCTCGAAGTCGGCGGTCGCCTTCCCATCGATCCGATGCTGCCGATCCCCTCGAACCGACACTGGATGCCGCTCACCTCGATCGTGAGCGCCCTGCCGATGCTGGTCCTCGGCACATCCCGGCTCGCGGCACAGCTGCCGATGATCGTTCTGAGCGCCGCGCTGGTGCCGCTGACCGCGCTCATCAGCTGGGAGCTGTCGGGGACGCGCCGGGCGATGTGGGTCGCCGGGGTGCTCGCCCTGTTCGCCGGACCCATGCTCGTGCTGGCGCCTCAGATCGACAACTTCGCCGTCTTCGGTATCGTCGGTTTCGGGGCGATCTACGCCGCGATGCGTTCCGTGCGCGCCGAGGCGGGCATGGCCGGTCGATGGCTTCTCGTCTCGGGGGCCCTGTGCGGGCTCGCGACGCTTGCCCGCGTCGACGGCCTGCTCCTGCTCGTCGCGCCCATCACCGCGTGGGCCGTTGGGCGCCGGAGTGGGACCCCGGTCTCGATCGCGTGGCTTGCGGGCGCCGTGCTCGCGGCGGCCCTGGTGATGTTGCCGTGGCTCGTGCGCCAGGTCCTGGTGTTCGGTGCGCCGTTTCCCTCGGCCGGGGGCAACACGCTCTGGATCAGCTCGTACAACGAGCAGTTCAGCGTGAGCCGCGTTCTCACCCCCGAGACGTATCTCGACTGGGGCCTGCCGGCCATCATCGGCTCGAAATTAGCGGCGTGGGGAATCCTGCTGGGGCGCACCGCCGTGCTGCTGGGCGGGATCTTCGTGGCGTCCTTCGCCTACGGCATGTGGGCCGCTCGACGCCGGCCGGATCTCGCGCCGTTCCTCGCCTATTGGATCGTGATGTTCGGCGCCATGGGTGGTGTGTTCACGTTCCACGCGCCACAGGGCGCGTTCTATCACTCGGCCCCGGCCTGGCTGCCGTTCGCGATCGGCATCTCGGTCCACTGGTGGACGCCCATGGTCGCGGCGATCGGTACGCGGTGGCGCCTCATGGCCAGGGGCCGAAACCAGCGCTTCCTGGCCGGAGCGGCGGTCATCGGGGCGGTCGTGCTCTCCGTCGTGGGATCCGCCAGCCTGGTCATCGGCTGGCAGCGCGACCGCGACCGGCTTGAGGAGGTGATCCCCTTCTTCTCGGTCGCCGACCGCGCCGACGACGTTGTGATGTACGTGGATCCGCCCTCGCTGCACCTGGCGACGGGTAATCGCGCGATCGCGCCGCCCTTCGACCCGTTCCCGGTCATCGGCGATGCCGCGCGAGCCTACGGCGTTCGATGGCTGGTTCTCGAGCGGCCGCTCGGAGCGCCGTCGGACGTTCTGGGCCTGTGGGAGGGTCACGAGGCCGTCGATGCCGATGGCAACCGCGCCACCTGGCTGGCCGCGGAGCCCGCCTTCGACACCGCGGACGTGCGCGTCTACGAGGTCGTCCCGTAGTGACCGTCACGCGCATGGCTCGCCTCGTCGCCATGGCCGTTGCGTTCGGCTGGCTCGCATACGTGGCCGCCTCGTGGTTCCTGCTCTGGAATCCTGCGGATGCCGGCGCGTACTACGACGCTGCCAATCGGCTTCGCGACGCCCAGCCGCTCTACACCGCGGCCCATCCCGAGGCGCACGAGGTCTATCGCTACGCCCCGTGGTTCGCGTATGCGTGGATTCCCCTCACGTTCCTGCCGCGCGACCTCGTGCTCCACGGCTGGTCGCTCGCCATGCTCGGGTGCAGCATCGTCGCCATCTGGCCGATCCTTCGCTTCGGGACGCCGGCCGCGCTCGCGCTGGGTGCACTGGTCGGCGCGTTCCTCATCGAGACGTCGATGTTCGGCAACGCCCACCCGCTTGTCGTGGCACTGCTGGTCGTGACCGCGCGGCGCGCCGCGTTTCCGGTCGCCGTCGGCGTGTCCGCCTCGCTGAAGCTGGTGCCGATCCTGTTCGCAATGGTGTGGCTGGGACGCCGGGAGTGGAAGCCGGCGATGATCGCGATCGGCACGGCAGGGCTCCTGTGGAGCCATGCGCTGGCCTTCGACCTCGACGGCTACGTCACCGATCCCGGCACCGGGCTCCTCTCCCTGTACGCCATCTCGCCGCTCCTCTGGTTCGCCGTCGCAGCGGCCGCGGGGCTCCTCTCCGTCGTGCTGGTGGCGCGCCGATCGCGGTGGGCCTGGGTCGCCGTCGCGGTCCTGATGTTCATCGGCCCTCCGCGTGTCGTGCTCTCCTACCTGGCGTTCCTGGCACCGGCCGCTCTCCTCGCAATTTCGCCTCGCAGCAAGCTGGAGTAGTACTTCCGGCGCACAAAGTACTGTTGCCGCGATGCACAGCACGCCGACAGCATGAACGCGAAGTCCGGTACCAGTCCGGACCCGGTACTCAAGGGAGTCCATGCCGAACGATCCCGCGCGGGGGACCGCCAACGAGCGGTTCGACCGCATCGGCGCCGAAGCGTCCGAGAACCTCCGAGGAGATTCTCGGCGCATGCACGAGCTGGCGGAACGCTTCCGCGAGCAGTATCGGCGCGACCTAGAGGAGTGGATGCAGCTTCGCGCTCGCATCGATCGCCGCGGTGGCGCGCTTCGACCGGTCGGCACCGATGCGCTGCGTGCCGAGTACGAGGCCCGCGGCCGGGATCTGTCCGCGCTCCAGGGGCGCCTCAAGCGCCTGGACGTGGTGGCCCGCCAGCTGGACATCCTGTGGACCTACCTCGACGCGACCGATGATCCCGGCGACGAGCCTGGCCCGGTCGGCGACGACTCGGCCGCCGACATGAGCCTGCGGATCATCCAGGCCCAGGAGGGCGAGCGTCAGCGCATGGCCGAGGACATCCACGATGGGCCTGCCCAGGTCCTCACCAACGCCATCTTCCAGGTCGAGTACCTGGACCGCATGCTCGGCGACTCCGACGGCGCCGCGCAGGCGGAGCTCGCGTTCCTGCGCGACATGCTGCGGGGAGGCCTCGACGAGGTTCGCACCTTCATCACCGACCTGCGCCCGCCATTGCCGGACGTCGGCGTGGCTGGCGCGCTCGCCGAGCGGGCGCAGCAGATCGAGACGGTCCACGGCATCGTCGTGGAGGTTTCCGTCGGCGACATCGACGAGCGACTGAGCCCGACGCAGCGCGCGTCGGTGCTGCGGATCGTCCAGGAGGCGCTCCAGAACGTGCGCAAGCACGCTGCCGCCAGCCACATCGCCATCAAGCTCGAGGGGAGCTCACTCGTCATCGAGGACAACGGTCGCGGCTTCGACCTGATGCGCCTGGCATCGGGCAAGTCGCGCAACTTCGGACTCCAGTTCATGCGGGAGCGCGCCGAACTACTCGGCGGTCAGCTCCAGATCGAATCGCGACAAGGCGAAGGCACCCGCATCCTGCTCCGCCTGCCGGGGCAGCCTGCCGATGCACACTGAGGAGGAGACACCAATGGCCACCAAGACCAAGACCGAGCCCACGACCCAGGACGGGGTCGGGGCCGACGAGCGCCGCAGGGGCGGCGATCGACGCGCCGGGAAGACACGGGTCGTCATCGTCGATGGCCACACCCTGTTCCGCCGCGGCGTCCGCAACATCCTGGAGCTCGAGAGCGACATCGAGGTCGTCGGCGAGGCCGGGTCGGGCCGCGAGGCCCTGTCCACCGTCGAGGAGCTGACGCCGGACGTCGTCCTCATGGACCTGGGTCTGCCGGCGCCGAACGGCATCGAGACCACCCAGCGCCTGAAGCGGGAGCTGCCGCACACCGGCGTCATCGTGCTGGCCAGCAATGACGACGAGGACCAGCTCTTCGACGCCATCAAGGCCGGGGCGGCTGCCTACGTGCTCAAGGACATCGACCCGACGGACCTGATCGCCATCATTCGGCGCGTGCGGTCCGGCGAGTACCTGATCAACGACAAGGTCTTCGCCAAGCCGAACGTCGCGAGCCGGGTGCTCAAGGAGTTCCGCGAGCTGGCCGTCTACGGCTCGGAGGCGCAGCCGATCTTCGCGCCGCTCTCGCCTCGCGAGGTCGAGATCCTGGACAACATCGCCCAGGGCATGACGAACAAGCAGGTGGCCTACGCGCTGACGATCAGCGAGCAGACCGTGAAGAACCACATGAGCTCGATCCTGCGCAAGCTGTCGGTCAACGACCGCACGCAGGCCGTGGTCTACGCCATGCGCCAGGGCTGGATCAAGATCCCCGAGGATTGAGTTCCGGCCTCTCTGCGATCCCGTGCAGCGGCCGCCCTCCGGGGCGGTCGTTCGCATGATCGGCGTGTCAGGGCGCGGGCCCGCCGGCTGTCAGCCGCTATATCACTACTGATATAACCGCCGACGCCCTTCGCGGGGTCGCACGAATCCTGGGCTCCACCTGACCGGATCCAGTCGCCGCCGCAAGTCCTGCCGCGCTGGTACGGGAGTTCCATTGGTGATGTTCGGCGGCCGCAATAGCGTAGTCATCACGTCGTCACGGGTATCCGCGACGGCCTTCATCCGAGGGGTCGGTGTTCTCCGCACCGGCTCCCGGGACTCCTCCTCCGGTGCAGGGGAGCCGCTCCGCAAGGGGCGGCTCCCCTTCTTCATGCGCACGGGTCGAGCTCCCTGACCTTGCCGGGTTTGCCACGTGGGGTGGCGTCCGGTGTATTGACAAATCGAGTCCTCGCAGCGCACCGTACGGGGACGCGCCGACACGAATGGGACTATTCGGCCATATTCATTGCCGAAATGAGCCCGTACGCTGCCGGCGAAATCCTTGAAGAAAGGAGGAACCAATCCACATGGTCAAGCACTTCATCAGCACTCTTCTGGCACGATTCCAGAGCGAGGACGAGGAAGGCCAGACTCTCGTTGAGTACGGTCTGCTTCTCGCCCTCATCGCGATCATCGTGATCGTCGCCCTTGTCTTCCTGGGCCCGATCGTCAGCCAGATCTTCCAGAACGTTGGCACCAACCTCCAGACCACCTAGTTCTGGTCAGTAGTCAACGACGACGACCCCCGTCGCGCCTTCGGGCCGGCGGGGGTCTTCTTGTTGTCTGGTTTGCCCCGGGAGTACCACTGCAGGGGTAGTCCGTAAGTTCAGTCGTAGCGGACTGCCGCTCGTGCGTAGACTGTTGACTGCAGTCACAACGGCTGCACCACCGCGAACTCATAACCACCCTATCTACACCCGAGCTCAAAGGGGTATATCCGTGAAGCGATCGAATCGCCTCGTCATCCTGGTCGGCGTTCTGCTTGCCGTCCTCGCCTTCGTTGCCATCGTGATCCTGCTCAACCAGCGCGAAGTGGCCGATGCTCCGGAGGAAGTCCTCGAGACGGTTCTCGTCGCCACGCAGGACATCGCACGGGGCGACGCCGTCACTCCCGACCTCGTCGAGGAGCGTCAGGTCGACCCCGAAGCCGTCCAGGGCACGGCGCTGCGTAGCGCGAGCCAGGTAGCTGGCCAGGCCGCGGTATTCCCGATCCCGGCCGGATCCCAGGTCACCGGCGAGGCCCTCGGCCTCGGCAATAACCTGGCGGTCAACCTGCCGGCGCTGCTGGAGCCCGGCGAGAAGGCGATCGCGTTCCAGGTGGACCGTGTCACCGGTGTCGACTTCCTGATCAAGGCTGGTGACACGATCGACGTCGTCACGAGCCAGTCGATCAACGTGCTCCAGGAGACCGCCGACTCCGCCGCCAACGCGGACGAGAACGCCCCGCCGCGCTTCGAAGCGATTCCCGGTCTCGAGGCGGCTCGTTCGGTCAAGGCCATCCTCCAGGACAAGCGCGTGCTCTACGTGAGCGCGACGCGAGCCCAGGAGCAGGAGCCGATCGACACCAACGGCGACGGAATCGTCGACGAGACCGACGTGCAGCCGGAACAGGCAGTGCTCGACAGCGTGATCATCGTGATCGCCGGTACCGCACAGGACGCCGAGGTGATCAAGTTCGCCCAGAACGACCTGGGCGAGGTCGGCTCGCTGACCGCCATCGTGCGCCACGCGGATGATGATGCGATCGAGGAGACCCTCGGCATCACCATCGACCAGCTGGTCACCGAGTATGGCCTGCGGATTCCGAGCATCGTTGAGCAGCTGAACGAGGAAGGGGCGACGCCGTAGAGGCTCCGGCCTCTCACGGCGCCGCCTGGAGAACCCAGCATGATCAAGGTCCTCATTGTCGACGACATCCCGGAGACACGCGACCACCTGTCGCGCCTCCTCGGGCTGGAGCGCGAGATCGACGTCGCTGGCACGGCCAGCTCCGGCGAGGAAGCGATCCAGGTGTCGATGGACATGCGTCCGGACATCATCGTCATGGACATCAACATGCCCGG
>JAGXHP010000153.1 GCA_024636135.1 Chloroflexota bacterium | reverse complement strand
TGGCGAGGCACCTGGTGCCTGCACGGTGGCTGCACGTTCGAACAAGCGATCGACCCCCCGGACTGCTCCGAGGGGTCGCTTCGTGCGTGAATGTATTGGTTGCGGGGGACGGATTCGAACCGCCGACCTTCGGGTTATGAGCCCGACGAGCTACCACTGCTCCACCCCGCGACCGCCCATGCTAGTGGTGACGCAGGGTTCGGTCAACCAGCCTCACGCTCGCCGGCGGAGAACCGACCGCAGGACGAGGAGCGCGATCACGACGACGACCTGCATTCCGAGCACGATCCGGTTCACGTCGACGGCCGGTTCCCATCCCACCTTCCCGTCACGGATGACGTAGGCACCGACCGGGCGGGCGGTCAGCCCAAAGCCCGCGCCGCCGTTCTCGTGGTTGTCTCCGCCGCCGCCGCCTCCGCCTCGGACCTTCGCCGCGGGGATGATCATCACGCCGTCGCGCTCGATCGGCTCGCCGTAGACGGTCCTCGCAGTCATCGCGTCCTTTGCGCCGCGCAGCAGCTCATCGACGTTCATGGGTTCGCGCTCCTTCCCGATGTGGACGCCCATTGTGGCCCCTGAGTCAGGTGGGCCGATGCGCCCCGGGCGGCATCTCGACCACGGCGTGATGAATGCCGTACCGATCGAGCAGCGCGAGATAGGGATCGGGGTCGAAGGCCTCGGGACCGAGCACGCCGGCACCGGTCCACGCGCCCTCGGCCAGCAGCTCCATGGCAATGACGGGGTTGAAGCCCGTCTGCCAGCCGACAACCTGGAGGTGGTGCTTCGCCCAGATCTCCTCGGCATCGGCCATCTGGTAGGCAAAGGTCTCGCGCGGCTTGCCGCTTTTCATGCCGAGCACCCAGGTGCCCACCACGGCGCGGCCGCGGAACTTGTCGCCCAGCGAGATCGGATCGGGAGTGATGGCTGCCAGGACATCGCGCGGCGCGACCTCGACGCCCTTCACGGTCACCGGATCCGTGCGATCCATGCCCAACGCGTGGATCGTCCTGAGCTTGTCGATGAAGTCGTCGCCGAGCGCGTACTTGAAGGTCGCTGTCCGCGTCGGGAGCCATCGGGGGAGCAAGAGCACCTCCTCGTGCTCGACGTTGACGCACTCCACCGGGCCGATCCCCTCGGGAAACGGGAAGGACTCGGCACCGCTGAACGGCTCCGTGGTGTGCCAGTCGCCGTCCTGCCAGATGATCGGCGGGTTGAGGCATTCCTCGATGGTCGTCCAGATGCTGAAGACCGGCGCGAAGGCAAAGCCCGGGATCTCGAGGTCCCCGCCATCGCGGACGTGAATCTCGTGGAGCTCGTCGAAGTCGTGCTTCGCTGCGTGCGCCGCGAAGACGTCGGTCAGGCCGGGGTCCATGCCCATCCCGACCAGGGCGAGCCGACCGCGTGACTCCCACTCATCGGCCATCGCGAACTGCTCGTCGCCGAGCTTGACGCCGGGGATCTCGTACGGCCGATCGGGATGCGGCTTCGACAGGCTGACCGCCATGTCCATGTAGTTGACATCGGCGTCGAGCGCGCCACGGAAGATCGGCATGACGAACTGGGGGTCGACCGCGTTCATCACCAGGTCGACATCGTGAGCCTGGGCGAGCGCGGTGACGGCGGAGGCGTCACGGGCGTCGATCTGGGCGGCCACGAAACGAGGAGCGGAGCCCAGCGCGTCGGCAAGGGTGCGGGCGCGGTCCTCGTCGTAGTCGGCAAGGACCATGACCTCGCACCAATCGCGATCGGCGGCGAGACGGGCAATGGCTTCGCCCACCGTCCCGGTGCCGATGAGGAGGGTCTTCACAAGTTCACCAGCGTGCGTGTTTATGAACGGGCACGCGTCTGCGCAACAGGATCTCGAGTGCCGGATCGCCGAATCCGTGCCTCAGACAATGGAGTCCTGCTGGCTCGGTGGCGAGGAAGGGATGATAGCAGCGAATCCGGCAGATCCTCGCTCGCGGACCACGGCGTCCGCCTCGTCGGCGGCCAGGTAGCGCTGGAGTCGCCGCATGCCGAGGCGAACCCGCCCGTGAATCGTGCCGAGCGGGACCGCGAAGCTGCGCGCGATGTCCGCGTGCGATCGGTCTTCGAAGAAGGCGGCGGTCAGTGCCTGGCGCTGGCCTTCGGGGAGCCTGCGGATGGCCTGCCGAACCTGCTCCGCGTCGAGCTTCATGGAGACCGTGTCGGCGACGCTGGGCCCCGCGTCGCGCAGCGAGAGGAGAACGGCCTCGTCGTCGAAGCTCGAGTCGCGCTGCGCACGCACGGTGTCGATCGCCCGATTGCGGACGATGCCCATGAGCCATGACTTCGCGCTTCCTCGCCCGGGAGCGTAGGAAGCTGCCTTCCGCCATACCGAGAGGAACGCTTCCTGGAGGACGTCTTCCGCACGCCCGTGGTCACGGACGACGCGCATTGCGACGCGGAACGCGACGCGGTGGTGGCGGTCGTAGAAGTCGGCGAGGGCCGCTTCGTCGCCACCGGCGATGCGTGCCATCAGATCCTGATCTGTCTTGCCTATGTCGAAGGTTTGTACATCCATGGCGCCAGAATACCAACTGGTGTGGATGAATGTCAACTGTTTGTACATGCTATGCTTCCACACAGCATGTACACGATCAAGCAAGCGTCACAGCGGACCGGCGTCCCCGTCTCCCTGCTCCGAGCATGGGAACGACGCTACGGGGTCGTGGTCCCAACGCGGACCGAAGCGGGATACCGGCTGTATGACGACCACGCCATCTGCCGGCTACGCGCCATGCAGCGGCTGGTCGCGACGGGATGGTCGCCGCGCCAGGCGGCCGACCACATCCGCTCCCTCTCCGAGGGCGAGATCGCCGCCCTCGATGCCGGACGACCGCCCGAGGAGACGGAGACGGGGCGTCCCCGCGACCTCGTCGACGCCGCGGCGCGCGTCGACGGCATCGCCATCGAACGCGCCCTGGACGCGATCTTCGCCGGCGGCAGCTTCGAGGCCGTGGTCGGGCGCCAGCTGTACCCCGCCCTGCGGGAACTCGGTGATGCGTGGGAGCGTGGCGAGGTTGACGTCGCCGGTGAGCACGCCGCCAGCTCGGCCGTTCTGCGCCGGCTCGGGATGGCGTTCGAGGCGGCGGGCCATGGGGCGAGCGACCAGCCCACGATCCTGCTGGGGATGCCGCCCGGCGGGCGCCACGAGCTTCCGACCCTGGTATTCGCCACGGCTCTGCGGCGCGCGGGCATCGAAGCCACCTACCTTGGGGCGGACGTGCCGATCGCGTCGTGGGTCATGGCCGTTGCGGAAGTGGATGCGCGCGCCGTGGTGATGGGCGTTCCGATGGCGCAGGACGTCGGACCGGCAACCGAGGTGGCCGCAGCGCTCCACGCGGCCGATGCCCGCCTGGTCGTGGCGACGGGAGGACGGCACGCTCCGGATCTGCCATCCGGTACGGCAAGCATCCTTCCCGACGAACCGACCGCAGCAGTGGCCGAGATGCGGCGGCTGCTCAGCGGACGGTAGAGGCGGGGCTCAGCGCGCCGTTCACTTCGGGCCGGACGCGGATCCAGGCTTCCGCGGCCCCGGCATGCAGGACGAATGAGATCCAGAACGCCACACCGAACGCGTCGCGGAAGCTGAGCAGGCCGAGCGACTCGAACAGGCCGATCCAGAGCCGGATGGTGCCGACGGCCAGTCCCACCGCAAAGGCACGGATCATCCAGCGTCGGTGCGCCCCTGGATTCCCCCGGCGGATGAAGCGATAGGCAACGAGCAACGACATCACGAACCACGCGCCGAACAGGGTCGAGGCGCTCGCCTCGAGCAATCCGCCGAAGGACAGAAACGCGCCGAAGCCGATGGCGAACACGCCAGCGGTGAGCCCGGCGACCAGAGTCACGCGCCCGATCCGCCGATGCCATCGCAGGTGACGATCCCGGAATCCGCGCCACAGCTGGATCGGCGCCAGGACGAGATAGACGACTCCCGGGAGGATGTGTGCGTACGCGAGCCAGGGGTACCGGGCGTACCGATGCTCGAAGGAGTCGGCCGGAGGGATCGAGCCGGACACGATGTTCGGGACGTCGGTCGCGAGCCTGATCGCCACGAAACCAAGACGACGGCGATGAGCACGAAGACCGCGGGCCCATGCCGCTCGCGGCCGAGATATCGCTGGGCTCATGGGGCGAGTTTAGGCATGACGCAACCAAGCCGGCCGGCGAACACACGGAAGGTGGGGTGCGTCGGTCACGCGCGACGACCACAATCACGGGGTGTTCGTCGTCGTCGCGATCCTTCTCGCCTTCTTCGTCATTCCCGCTCCGTGGGGCTGGGTCGCCGTCGTGTTCGGCATCGCCGTTGAGGTGGCCGAGACGATCATCTGGATGCGCCTGCTACGTCGCCATCCCACCAGCGTCGGCTCGGACGCGCTGATCGGGGCAACGGCGCGCACGGTCATGGCATGCCAGCCGATCGGCGAGGTCAACGTTCGGGGCGAGGCATGGCGCGCGCGGTGCGATGCCGGCGCCGCGGCCGACGCGCCGGTGCGGGTCCTGGCACGCGAGGGGATCACGCTCGTGGTCGAGCCGGCCGGGGAGCCGTATCCTGAGGCCGTGGGCCGTTAGCTCAGCGGTTAGAGCAGGGGACTTTTAATCCTCGTGTCGTGGGTTCGAATCCCACACGGCCCTCTCTGACAACACAGGACGGCGCAAGAACGGAGCCGCCGGGGCAGTCCACTCGAGCCCCGTCGTAGCGCTCGCCGCGCCCAAATCAGACCGGCGCGACCGGCGCGGCCGGCGCGGCCTCGGTGAGAAGGCCGTCGTGGATCTCGACCACGCGGTCGGCGAGGTCGAGCAGCGCCGGATCGTGAGTGGCGACTACCGCCGTGACGCCCTCGGTGCGGACGACGGTGCGCAGCAGTCCCATGATCGCGTGACCGGTGTGCGAGTCGAGCTGCCCGGTCGGCTCATCGGCCAGGAGCAGCTTCGGCCGGTTGGCAAGGGCTCGCGCGATCGCGACCCGTTGCTGCTCGCCGCCCGACATCTCGTGGGGACGATGCCCCGCGCGTGAGCCGAGGCCGACCAGGTCGAGCAGCTCCTCCACGCGTGCGTCGCGCGCGCGGGGGTCGGCGCGCACGAGCCGGAGCGGCACCTCGACGTTCTCGGCGGCCGAGAGGATCGGCAGCAGGCCGAACGCCTGGAAGATGAAGGCCACCGTCCGGCGGCGGAAGTCGACCAGCGCCGATTCGTTCATGGTGGTCACCTCGTCGCCGTCCACCATGACCTGTCCCGCGTTCGGCCGATCGAGGCCGCCGAGCAGGTTGAGCAGGGTCGTCTTTCCGGATCCGGACCGACCGCGAACGGCGACCAGCTGGCCGCGCTCCACGCGCAGGTCGATCCCGCGCAGGGCGTGGACGGTGCCGTCGCCGGACGGGTAGTCGCGCACGAGACCGGTGGCGACAACCATCGGCCCGCCGCGGTCGGCGCTGAAGCGCTCCGTCATCGGTCCTTCTCCCGGTGACCGTCGGGCCAGACGCCGATGTGGTCCGGCTCGAGCCGCAGGCGGACGCGCCGATCGAGCTCGAGCGCCTCGACGTGTGCGCGCGGCAGCTGGAGTCGCCCGGCACGGTCGAGCACGGCGAATTCCTCGGCGATCACCTGGTGGTCGCCGTCATCCGAGAGCGAGGTCCGTCGGAGCGTCTCCGAGGAGGTCCGTCCGTCGCGGATGGCAACCGTGCGCTGAACCTGCTCGCTGACGAGCGGATCGTGCGTGACGATCACCACGGTCGTGCCCATCTCCCGGTTGACCTGGCGCAGCAGCTCGAAGATCTCGCCGCTGGTATCGGTGTCGAGCTCGCCGGTCGGCTCGTCGGCCAGCAGGACCTCCGGCCGATTCGCCAGCGCCACCGCGATCGCCACGCGCTGCTGCTCGCCGCCGCTCAGCCGATCAGGCCGGTGCCCCGCTCGATCTCGCAGGCCGACCATCGCCAGCAGCTCGATGGCGCTGCGACGGCGCAGCGAGCCGGCTGCCCCGTCCAGAATCATCGGCAGCTCGACATTCTCGACCGCCGACAGATACGGCAGCAGGTTGCGCGCCGTCTGCTGCCACACGAAGCCGATGACGCGACGCCTATAGTTCGTCCGCTCGCGGCGTCCCATGGCGGTCAGATCGTGGCCGGCGACCGTGGCCCGTCCGGCCGACGGCACGTCGAGACCGCCGAGGATGCTCAGGAGCGTGGACTTGCCGGAGCCCGACGCTCCGACGATGGCGATCATCTCGGCCGGGTCGACCAGCAGGTCCAGGCCCTGGAGGGCGACCACCTCGAGGTCGGCGACCTTGTAGATCTTGACGAGGTTGTCGCACGCGATCTGCGCGCCCTCGCCGAACAACGTTCGCCGCCGCCCCCGCGGCGCCAATGTCGGCTCGACCTCGACGGGCGCGTCCCCCGGCAGGTCGACGATCTCGGCGCGGTCGTCGCGCATCGGTCCGGTCACGTGCTCATCCTCGCAGACTCACTCGATTCCCTGCCGGGTCGAGCCGGACAGGTTGGCCCGACGTCCGATCCAGGACGCCAGGGAGATGCCGATCGAGAGGATCAGCACCAGGGCGAGCAGCAGCAGTCCCATCGCTCGCCAGTCGACGACCAGCCCCACCTCCGTTGCGGATCCGATCAGGCCCGCGAGATCGAGCCCGGGGGCGACGAACCACGCCACCCCGACGCCGAGGGCGACACCGACGACGGTGGCCATCAGCACCGCGGGTCCGTGCTCGACGATTGACAGGCCCAGCAGGCCCCGACCGGTCACGCCGAGCGTGCGCAGATGAGCCGTCTCACGCCTGCGCACCGCGGCCACCAGCACCAGCGCGGCCGTCGTTGCCAGCGCGGCGTAGGCGATCGCCACGGCCACCGCAAGGACGAAGCCGTTCCCCACTCCGCGTACCAGCGGGCCCGCGCGCAGCGCCTCGAGCACCTCGAGGCGGCCGGTGACGCGGGTCGCCGGCAGCACGTCGTCCATGGCCGATTGCATCGCGGGCGCGGCCACGCCGGGAGCTTGCAGGAAGAGGACGCTGGTGGAGAAGGCACGATCCCCGACGAAAGAGCGCAGCGCCTCGAGCGGCACGACGAGCCACCTCGCGCGCGGGTCGATGCCGGGGAAGGCGGGGCGGATCTCGACGACGCGAACCGTCGTCACGCGCGCGGAGACCAGGAATTCGACCTCGTCACCCACGCCCAGTGGCCGCGAGCCGGATGCCGCGGCAGCCGGTGACAGGATGGCCGGGATCGGCTCGCCGGGCGTGATGGTCTCGGTCATGGCCGAGGGCAGGTTCGGATCGGCGCCGGTGCCGTCCGCGACCGTGACGTAGGCCGGCGTGTCGAGCGCGTTCATCTGGACCCGCGCGCCGGCGCGCCCTCCCAGGGACGCGTCGTCGACGTGCATCCGCGCCGCGGCGCGAACTCCGGGGAGGCTCGCGGCATCGAAGTCCGCCGGCAAGGGCCGCGTGCCCGGTGTGATCGCCAGGTCGGCGCCGACCGTCTGCCACGCCGCAGCCGCCTGTCCGCGCTCGATCGTGGCAAAAACGGTGGAGCTGAAGGCACCGATGGCGACCGTCACCAACAGCACGACCAGCGGTGCGCTGCCGATCTCGCCGGTGCGCGCGGCGCGCCGCAGGCCGTACGCCGGCACCATCCCGCGCCATCCGTCCGCGAACCACCCGGCCGCACGCAACGGCAGCCGGTAGAGGCGAACAGTGACCAATCCGACTGCCAGGCCGATGAGCGCGGGCACGGCCGCCAGCAGCGGATCGACCCCTGCCAGTCGACCGGCGGCACTGCCGCCGGCGAGACCTCGTTGCCGCAGCAGCAGCGCGCCACCCGCGGCAAGCACGATGACAAGGACCTCGAACGCGACCCGACGCGGGTCCGCGCGCAGCACTCCGGGCGCCTCCCGCTCCACTTCGCGCAATGGCGCGATCGCCGGGCGCAGGACGGTGAGCACGAGGACCAGCACCGTCATTCCGGCCACCAGGGTGGACGCGATCGGGCTCAGGGCCGAGTCCCGCGCGTCGACGAGCGCGACGGCCGCGAGGTACGCAAGGACGGCCGACGGCACCGCGATCAGCAGCCCCTCCACGACGTGCGAGCCGAGCAGATGTCCGGCCGAGCCGCCGCGTCCGCGCACCAGCGTCACCGCCCGCCGCCGCCGGTGGACCATCAGCAGCGCGACCAGGGCGACCGCCGCGGTGGCCACGGCCGACGGGCCGAGCGCCGCGGTGACCAGGACCGCCTCCGCCGTGCGGCGGTCGGCCGCGAACTCCTCGAGCACGCGGCGCAGACCAGTTTGGAGCGTGGTGACGTCCACGTCGAGCAGGGTCGTCACGAACGGCGGATAGCGCGTCTCCATCTGGCGCAGGTCAGCCGTCAGATCGTCGAGCATGCCGGCATCCAAACGCGCGGGGTCGATGGAGTGGCGCCAGCCGTATCGGGCCGGAAAGCCCTTGTCGATGAGGGCCGGGTAGGCATCGGCCGACAGCAGGGCCGTGCCGTAGAGCAGTTGGATGCTCGGTGAGACCACGATCACGGTGGGCAGGTTCAGCGACGAGTCGTTGAACCAGAAGTCGTCCAGAGGTTCGTCGACCCGGTAGATCCCCACCACGTCCGCGGCCGCCCGAACGGGGCTGCTGAACCGCCCAACGAGGGCGTCCTCGGTGTCGGGCTGCAGCTCGAGTCGGTCGCCGACGCCCACGCCGAGCGTCTCGGCGATCTCCAGGGCGAGCGCCACCTCGAAGACCGTCGCGTCCTCCGGCTCGCCGGGCAGCGTGCCGCGCTGGCCGGGGATGGTGCTGGTCGCGCCGGTCGGCGGCCGGCCCTCGAGGTAGGTGATGCGCTCGTCGACGCCATCTGGGAACCGGAAGCGAAGCCAGGTCGGGTAGTCCCGCGGCGGATCGACGAGCGACCAGCTCACGCTCTCCGCGAAGTGGGACCGCTCGACGATCAGATCGCGCACGCTGGCGGGCAGCTCCGCCTCCAGCTCCGGCGCCAGCTCGGCGACGGGGTCCAGCCCCGACCCTCCGGTCAACCGCCCGATCCGTCCGAGCTGGAGGTTGCGGTCGACCGACTGCACCCGGCCGACCTCGTAGCGCAGGCCATCGTCGACCACCAGGTTGAAGAGCCGCGGGCCGGTCGCAGCGAGGAAGGCGGTCGCGGCCACCACCAGCGCCAGCAGCAGCATCGGCAGCAGCTCCGCCCGGTGACGGTTCAGGAGGAAGAGAGCGGCACGCATCGGTCAGTCCTGCCCGGCGCGCAGCACGCCGCTGACCGGCACCCGACGCAGGATGCCGCCGATCACGACCACCGCCAGCACGAGCACGACGCCAGCGGCCAGCAGCACCACGCCGATCGCGACCCACGGCACTTCCACCAGCACCGGCGGCACCACCGTCCTGGCCTCCCGGGTCAGGGTCACGAATGGCAGGACCAGCCATGACAGCACCAGGCCGAGGCTGATCCCGGCGAGGATCCCGGCGGCGAGCAGGAATGCGTTCTCGAGGGTCAACCATGCCGAGAGCTGTCCGGGCGAGAGGCCAAGCGCGCGCAGCAGCGCGAACTCGTTCAGCCGCTCGCGCGTGCTGACGATGGCGCTGACCACGAAGCCGATGACGGCCACGATCAGCGCGGCGAGTGAGCCGATCATAAGTGCGCCGATGACGCCCAGCGAGACCGGGTCGTCAGTGAGCTGCGCCGCCCGATCCGAGCGGCTGGTCAGGCGCTCCGCCGAGTACGGCTCCTCGCGCAGCGCCTCGACGACCGACGATTCGTCCGACGTCGCCAGCCACCACTCGTCGATGAAGAGGTCCTCGCCGCTGCGGGCGTAGGTGGCGAGGCCGTAGCCGCCCGCATCCACGATCGCGAACGAGCGGTGCGGGTCGAGCGTCGGGAACGCGTCGATGATCCCGATTACCTCGACCTGGGTTCGGCGCGTGAGGGAGCCGATGGCCAGGGTGTCCCCGATCCCGGTCTGCGTCTCGTCGGCGAAGGTGCGGCTGATGACGATGGGGAGCGGCCGATCATCGACCTCGGCCAGCGAGGCCGGCACGAGGCGCAGGGATGTCGGGCCCTCGTCCCCGAAGAGCGCCTGCGCCTCCGTGAAGCCGACCCGCGCCAGGTCGTCCGCCGCAGTCGGGGCCGGCTCGGGCGGCAACAGGCCGCGCTCGAGCAGCCAGCTCCACCGGTCGCCCGGACCCGCGAGGTCGATCGCCGAGGCGGTACCGCCGGCATCGATGGCACCGACGGCCATGATCTCGAGTTCGCCGGCGACGCGGGTATCGGCAGGCAGGTCGACCACGATCCCGATGCCGATGAGCTGGAGCGGGTCGTCCGGCCGAACCGCGCCGCCCTCCTCCAGCTCCTCCGCAAGCGGCACGGCGATGCGCTGGTCGGCCGCCGATGCCCGGAGCCGCTCGGTCGCATCGAAGGTGTGGACGAGGCCACGGGCGTCGCGCACCGCGATACTCACGCGGCCGATCGGCGAGTTCGGCGCCACCGGCTGGGCAAAGATCGGGTTGCCATCGCCGTCGGTGGCCGGCAGGTTCTCGAATGCCGTCGTCACTCGCAGGTCGAGACCGGATGGTTTGCCCGGCAATGTGATCGGCGCGAAGCCGCCAAGATCGGGCGCAAGTGCGGCGGCCACCTCGTCGAGCGTTTGCCCGCCGAGCAGGTCGGACCGCACCTCGGCCACCTCCGGCAGGGTCGGGGCGTCCAGCGCCAGCAGCTGTCCCTCCGCCGACTGCCCGGAGACGTCGAAGGTATCCACGATGACCGGCAGCGCGCGCTCGACGCCGTCGACGCCGGCATATGCCGCGCCGATCGCCCAGAGCGGCAGGACCGGGAAGCTGGAGACCTCGACCCGCACATCTCCGCCGGCCTGGTAGGAGGCCTGATCGGTCTGTGAGCGCGTCCAGGTGGTGGTGTAGGTGGCGGCGAAGGTGCCGAGCGCGGCGGCCAGCATCAGGAGGAGCGCTGAACGGGTGTAGCGCAGCGGACGGCGCGCCAGCTGCCGCGCACCGAGCGGCGCCACCAGCCCGCGACCGCGACTG
Source organism: Chloroflexota bacterium (assembly GCA_024636135.1). Classification (GTDB taxonomy): domain Bacteria; phylum Chloroflexota; class Limnocylindria; order QHBO01; family QHBO01; genus JACDBZ01. Next base: position 11,630 of record JAGXHP010000153.1, on the reverse strand, counting down.
AGCAGGCGCTCTCCCAGCTCGGCTACGAGCGGAACGACCCGCAGCGCCAGGATCCCGCCTGCCAGCAGGCCGATCGCCGGCGCCGCGACGAGGAGCGGGTCGAGCCCGATCGTGCCACGGACGGAGGCGGTCAGAGGGGCGCCGTACTGGCGCAGCTGCCAGAGGCCGATGCCCGCCAGCACCACGAGGGCGAGGTCGATCCCGAGCCGCTGCGGCAGCGTGCGGCTGCCCTGCCTGCCCAGCGTCTGCCGGACCGCCGCGAATCCTCGGCCGGACGCAAAGGCCGGCAGCACCAAGCCGACCATGCAGGCGATCCCCGCGGCGCCCGACACGAGCAGGGCGACCATGTCGACCTGCGGTCGGATGCTGACCCCGGCCGCCGTCAGCGGCCCGTAGGCGTCGAACAGGTGGAGCGCACCGAGGGCGATCCACGGAGCGGCGATCGCCGCGGGAACGACGAGCAGCAGGCCCTCGAGAAACGCCATCCACGCCACCTGGCCCGGACTGGCGCCGCGCGAACGCAGCAGGGCGGTTTCGATCCGTCGCTGCTCCACGAGCAGCCCGGCCACCAGGATGAGCGCGTACCCGGCCAGGATCGCGAACTGTATGGTCAGGATCAGGACGCCGGATCGGCTGACGAGCAGCGACCGATCGGCGTCGCTCAGGACCTGGGGCAGGGCGGTGGTGACGCTGAAGTAGGCGCCGTCGCCGAGCTCGCTCCGGATCCTCCGCTCCAGGGCGAGCGTGTCGCTGCGCATCCACTTCACGTTCCGCAGCGCGAGCGTGCCGAAGTCGGGGATCGTCCGCCAAGTGACGTCGAGGTCACCCGCGGCGACCTGGCCCACCAGGTCCTCCCGGGCCACCACGATCGGCCCATGCACGGTGAACGAGCTGCCCTCGCTCGCGCCGTCGAGATCCAGGCGGTCCGCCGGCCAGTAGGGATCGGCCGGATCCCGCGGCTCCCAGATCCCCACGATCCGCAGGCGGACCGTGCGGTCTGCCCCGGCGCGGCTCGAGAGCGTCAGGTCGTCGCCGACGGCCAGCTCCATCTCGATGGCCGCGGCGCTCGAGACGACCGCCTGTATCGGATCGGCGCCGGATGTCGGCCAGCTGCCCTCGAGCAGGTCGGCGTGCTGCTCGAGCTGATCTGCCGCCGCGAAGACGGCGAGGTCGTGATCCGTCGCGCCGCGGACCGCGCTGGCAAGATCGTAGGTGCCGGAGCGGACCGACCGCGCCAGCTCGCCATCGGCCCAGCCCAGGATGCGGCGCGAGTGGCGGCTGACCACCTCGTCGACCGACGCGAGCTGCTCGGGATCGACCCGCATCTGGACCGCGATGCTTGTCACCGCCGTCGGCTCGCGGACCAGGATCTGTCGCAGCCCGCTGAGGGCCACCGCGTCCCCGTACAGGACGCCGATCGCGAGCAGCGTCGTCGCGCAGGCGATGATCGCCCACGTCGCGGCGACCATGACCCAGTCGGCGAGGCTGCGCTGCAGGACGACGCGCAGCGGGGCCAATAGGCCCTTGAGCATCCAGGTCCTCCCTCTCTGTCTGTAGTAGCCACGCCGCGGCGAATCGGTTCAGCGTGGTCGGGTCGCACCCTGCATCGCAGTCAGGCGCTCAGCGGAGAGCAGTGGTCGGGGCGGTGCCCCCGCCGGCAGGGTCGCCAGATCGGCCTCGATCCCTAGTTGCTCCCCGCGATACGCGTCATCGATCAAGCCTCAGTCGCCACCGCAGACCTCGGTTTCGGAACAGTAGACGACGATGCCGTCCACGATCGTCGCGATGACGTCCAGGGCCCGAATCTCGTCGGGGGTGGCACTGGTGACATCACCGGACAGGACCGTGACGTAGCCGAGGGTGCCCGACGCCAGGTGCCCACGCCGCATCTCGTCGCCCAGGGCATGGGCCGCGTCCACGGTCACCGCGCGGAGCCCCTGCTCCGCTGTCAGCAGCTGGTCGAGCACCGCGGGGTGGTCATTCGCCACCCTCTACCAATGATGAGGGCAGCGACCACCGAAATCGTTCAGTGCGGCCTACGCTCTCCGCGGGGCATGGCGCACTACGCGACATACCAGGCCAGCGGATCAGCGTCTGCGACGCGGTGTCGTGAGCGGGGCCGCCGGCCCATACGGCCCTCCAATTCCCTCGCGACGCAGAACGAGAGCCGCCCGGCGGACCGGGCGGCTCTCGTCGTAGGCGAGGTCTGCGTCAGCGGGTCAGCTGCCTGGCACCCGCATGAGCATGAGCTGCCCATCCTCACGCTTGACGAGAGGCAGGACGCCGGTTCCGCTGAAGACCTCCTGGTCATTCCCGTGAGCCTGGACGTCCAGGACCCACCAGCCGGGGCCGAGCCACGATGAGGCATCGACGATTCCGCTCGACTCGCCATCGGGATCGTTCACCGTGGCAACGACGGACCAGGTGCCCTTGCGGAGGTCGTAGCGCCAGATCCTGGCGTTGTCATTGTCCTCCTGGACCATGAGGCTCCGGGCGCTGGTGTCGATGTTGTCCGGCTTCGCGAAACCGACATCGGCGGCGTCGGCCAGCACGCTGAACTCGTCGACGACCGTGGGATTCGACGCGTTCATCACGAGCTTGAAGATTCGGCCGTTGGAAGCCGAGGCATCGGCGTTCCGCGGATCGCTCGAGCCGAGCCTCCACAGGCGGCCGGTGGTCTCGCTCTCGAGAAGGCGCGAGTTGCCGGTATCCGCGACGTAGACGACCCGCGGATTGTGGACGTCGTAGGCGATGTCCTCGACACGGATGAACTGGAACACGTTGTTCTCGTTCGACCAGTCCTCGAGGGCGTCCTGGGGTCGATCAGCGGTTTCGCCGCGGGCGACATCGTCAGGCACGGGAATGAACTGCCCGCTCCACGTGTCGCCCGGGTTGATCTCGAAGTAGTCGTTCGCGTTGTTGAGCGGATCGTCCGCATCGACGACGCCCGGGGCACCGGTGATCTGGAAGCCATAGAGCGTTGACTCGTCATTGGTGAACGCGTCGGCGTCGTCGCTCAGGCTCATGTAGAGCTGGCTGAGGTTCGGCCGCTCCTCGGTCGAGGGGAATGTGAACGTATCGTCACCGCTCAGCGAGACGAGATCGCTCCATCCGCCGGGCACGATGACCGTGTTCTCGTGATTGTGCCGGCCGAGGCTGGCCAACGCGTCGAATTCACCGGTCGCGGTGTCGAGATAGACCGAGTACCCGGCCTGACGATTCGGCGCTACCGATGGATCCGATCCGTAGACCGCTCCTGCGGGAACGGGGATGACATCGTTCGACTCCTCGTTGAGGAGGAAGGTGTAGTTGTCGAATCCGTGCTCCGGCCCGGCCATGAAAGCCGAGCAGAAGCGAATGAAGCCCTCCTCCGGTCCGAGCGGCACCGATGCGTCGACGATGACCGGGCTGTTGGGCTTGCTGAAATCGACCCGCAGGCGCGAAACGGACGCGTCCTGGTGATCACGCTCGTTCTGGAACGGGACAGTCGACTGCTCGTGCGCGACGAACAGGTCCATCTGATTTCGCTGGCCGGCCACCGGCGCGATGCCAATGCCGTCCGGAATGCCCTCGAACGTGTATCCGGACACACCCGCATCCTCCCCGACGGTGATCAAGGGAATGACCTTGGTGCTTGGCGAGGTGGGCGTGATGTAGGCACCGACTTCAGTGCTGAAGCCCGACGGCGCCTTGCCAAGGGACGCGGCCGGTAGCGCGAGCGCCACAGACATGGCGAGCGCGGTGGCCGCCATCGAGCCTCTGCGTCGCCGGCTCATTGGATGATTGACCATGCGAGACGATCCTCCTGGGTCGAGAGAGTCCGCAGCCAACGGCCGCGAGGAAATGCGGTCCGGTGCGGATCGAGTGAGACGCCCATAGTGCCACCGATGCGTATGACGCTGCCACCCAGGCCCTCGGTGGGCGGTGCGTTCTGGCACCGGCGACGGGCCGTCCGAGTCAGCCGGGCGCGGGGTACTTCGCGCCGGTTCCGGTGTTGAACAGGACTACTCGCTCATCGCCGGCCAGAAAGCCTGATGCGCGCAGATGCGGTAGCGCGGCGAAGGTGGCCGCGCCCTCCGGGGCGGCGTTGATCCCGGTCGTCGTGCCGACCGCTCGCCGGGCCGCAACGATCTCGTCATCGGTGACCGCCACCGCCGTTCCGCCGCTGTCGCGCACCGCACGCAGGATGAGGTAGTCACCGATGGCGGCCGGCACACGGATCCCCGACGCGATCGTCGTGGCATCGGCCCAGGGCTCCGCATGGTCGGCTCCGGCTTCGAATGCCCTGACGATCGGCGCACAGCCGGTCGACTGCACGACCACCATGCGCGGCCGCCTGGATCCGATCCAGCCGAGCTGCTCCATCTCGTCGAATGCCTTCCACATGCCGACGATGCCGGTGCCACCGCCGGTCGGGTACACGATGACGTCGGGACACCAGGCGTCTCCCCAGCCGCCGTCCTCCGCCAGCTCGATCCCCATCGTCTTCTTGCCCTCGGCCCGATACGGCTCCTTGAGCGTCGACAGATCGAACCAGCCGTCGCTCGCCGCCCGCTCGCGGATAAGACGTCCGGCGGCGTCGATCAGGCCGTCGACGAGGATCAGCTCGCCGCCGTACAGCACAACCTCCTGCTGATTGATGGTCGGCGCGTCACGAGGCATCGCGACATGGCATCCGATGCCGTGGGCCGCCGCGTACGCCGCCGCCGCTCCGCCCGCGTTGCCGGCCGACGGGAGCGCGACATCGGTGATGCCGAGCTCCGCGGCACGGGCAACGGCGACCGCCAGCCCACGGGCCTTGAACGAGCCGGTCGGGTTGACGCCTTCCTCCTTGACCAGCAGCTCGGCACCTTCCAGGCCGAAGGAGCTGCGCGCGCGAGCGCCCAGCGCGAGCAACGGCGTCCGCCCCTCGCCCAGCGTGATGGCGAACCGCTCGTCGGAGATTGGCAGCAGCTCGCGATAGCGCCACAGCGTGTCGGCCCGGCCGGCGAAATCCGGCACGGGCATGTCGGCGCGCAGTGAGGCGAGGTCGTACTGCGCGAAGAGCACCTTGCCGCAGGATGCGCAGGCGCCGGCGAGCTCGTCCGCCGGACAGGTCGCGCCGCACGCGCTGCACGCCAATCCGGTGAGATACGACCGCACCATCACCCGTGATGCCACTCGGTCGCGTCGCTATCGGCTGGTGACAGGCCGAGCACGTCGCCTTCGGTGGTGACCCCCAGGCCCTGGACGGTCCGATTGGCATAGGCGAAGTAGGCGGTCACCTGGTTCACCTCCAGGATCTCGCCATCGTCGACGCCGGCCGCGCGCAGCCGGGCCAGGTCATCGGGCGCCATCGCATCGGGCTCGAGGGTCAGCCGGCGGGCGTAGGCCAGCATCGCGAACTGGCGCGGATCGAACGCTTCGGGGTCATCGGCCTCGAGCGAGGCGCGGATCGCATCGGCGCGCTCGTCATCGGCCAGAAGGCGTCTCAGGCCGGCGAAGTGATGATCGACGCAGTAGTCGCAGCGGTTGAGCATGCTCACGTACACGCCGATCACCTCGAGCCACCAGGTCGGCAGCGTGTTCCCCGTGTGGTGCAGCACGTTCTTGTAGAGCGCCATGTGACCCTCGAGCGTGTGCGGTCGCAGGCTGTGGACGGTGAGGATGTTGTCGAGCTCGTCGCGCGGCCCCTTGATCCGGTCGTAGATGGCGCGCAGACGCCCTGTCGATGCCTCGTATCCGATCCGCTCGATCCAGCTCATGCGCCGATGCTAGCGCCCTACCATGTGGCCGATGCCGCTCCCCCGCCGCCCATACGTCCCCGTCGACCTGACCGACGACCAGCGAGCCGCGGCCGCCGAATCGTTCCTCGAGGTCATGGGTCGGCGTCGCTCGATCCGCGACTTCGCTCCCACCCCGGTGCCGCGGGAGCTGCTCGTCAACGCCATTCGGGCCGCAGCGCTTGCCCCCAGCGGGGCGAACCAGCAGCCGTGGACCTTCGTCCTCATCGGTGACGAGCCGAAGCTGCGCGCCCGCATCCGCGAGGCGGCCGAGGTCGAGGAGCGAGAGGGCTATGGCCACCGGATGTCACCGGAATGGCTCGAGGCGCTGGAGCCACTCGGCACCGATTGGCGCAAGCCGCACCTGACCGACGCGCCATGGCTCATCGTCGTCTTCGAGCAGGCCTATGGAGTCCGGCCGGGCGGATCCGACAAGACCAAGCACTACTACGTCCGCGAATCGGTGGGGATCGCGGTCGGCGTTCTCCTTGCCGCACTCACCCACGCCGGCCTCGCGACCCTGACGCATACGCCGAGCCCGATGGGATTCCTGGGCGACATCCTGGGCCGCCCCGAGAACGAGCGACCCTACGTCGTCATCCCGGTCGGCTATCCCGCGCCGGACGCCACGGTGCCGGACGTTGCGCGCAAGCCCCTCGAAGACGTGCTGGTCGAGATCCGCTCCCCCTAACCGCCGGGAGCTTCGGCCCCGCCGATTCGCCGGTAGCGCCCATCGAACAGGGTCTCCCAGGTGGACCCGGCGTCCTTCGACACTTCCCAATGCTGACGCACCAGGTCGGGGTTGCCATCCATGGTCGACCAGCTGATACGGTGCTGGACCGTGGCACCAGGATCCTCGCGGCCTGGGGTCGTTCCCTCCAGGACCATCGCCCCGTCCCGCAGCCCGCCATCGAGCTGAAGCAGCGTTCCGGAACTGTCGATCCAGGTCTGGTGCCAGTGTCCGCGGGACTCGGAGAAGACGTTGAGGCTCGTCCCCAGTTGGCCTCCGGCACCTTCCCAGTGTTCGGATAGCCCGACGCCGCCGAAGACCTGTTGGATCCGATTTCGTCCTGCCGGCGTGCCCGCGGGATCGGTGACCTCCCATTCGCCGATCCAGAAGTCGAAGTCTCGATGTCGTGCGTTCGTCATGACTATTCAACCTCCGCGGCTCGTGACTCGTTCATTCCGGATCGGCCATGATGCGCCGATGGAGATCGGCATCTACACCTTTGGCGAGGTCACCGAGGACGCGCGCCACGGCGGCACGATCAGCGTCGAGCAGCGACTTGCCGACCTGATCGAGGAGATCGAGCTGGCGGACGAGGTCGGCCTCGACGTCTTCGGAGTCGGCGAGCATCACCGCCCGGACTTCGTCATCTCGTCGCCGGCCGTGGTGCTGGCCGCGGCGGCGGCCCGGACGAAGCGGATCCGCCTGACGAGCGCGGTCAACGTGCTGAGCTCGGACGACCCGGTCCGCGTCTTCCAACAGTTCGCGACGCTGGACCTCCTGTCCGGCGGGCGTGCCGAGATCATGGCCGGGCGCGGCTCGTTCGTGGAGAGCTTTCCGCTCTTCGGTTATGACCTGCGCGACTACGACACCCTGTTCGCCGAGAAGCTCGAGCTCCTCCTCGCGCTTCGCGATGCCGAGCGGATCACGTGGAGCGGGACGCACCGCGCGCCGATCGAGGATCGCGGCGTCTACCCACGTCCCAAGCAGGACCCGCTGCCGGTCTGGATCGCGGTCGGGGGAACGCCGGAGTCGGCAGTGCGAGCGGGAACGCTCGGCCTCCCGATGGCGCTCGCGATCATCGGCGGAGAGCCGGCGCGCTTCGCCCCGTTCGCGAAGCTCTTCCGCCGGGCCGCGGAGGCCGCGGGGCATGATCCGATGCCGCCACTGAGCATCAACTCCCACGGGTTCATCGCCGACTCATCGGACGAGGCCGCCGAGATCGCCTATCCGCCGATGAAGCTGATGATGGATCGCATCGGCCGCGAACGGGGATGGCCGCCGACCGATCGGGCACAGTTCGAGGCCTCGCGCGGTCTTCACGGCGCGAGCTTCGTGGGTGAGCCGGGGCAGGTCATCGAGAAGATCCTCCACCAGCACGAGATCTTCGACCACGACCGGTTTCTGATCCAGTTCACCATCGGCTCGATCCCGCACCACCAGGTGATGCGCTCGATCGAGCTGTTCGGGACCGTGGTCGCTCCGGCGGTCCGGGCCGAGGTCGCCCGGCGGCGCGAGGCCTAGCCCGCCTCGGCCCGATCCCGGCTCCACGGCCACTTGCCGGTGAGCTCCACCTCGAGCGAGAAGCTGAGGAACGTGCGCACGAGCACGATGACCGCCAGCACACCGACGCTCGTGAACGTCGGCTCGATGGCGACCGTGCGAATGATGTCGCCGGCCACCAGTAGCTCCAGACCCAGCAGGATGCCCCGACCGATCGACTGTCGGAGTGAGCGATAGACGACCTCGTACGCGAGTCCGCGCATGATGCCGCGCGCGAAGCCGATGCCCGCCACGACGATGGCAAGGAGGATCACGATGACCCCGGCGACATCGATCGCCAGCCCGATGGTTCCGATGAATTCACTGATCTCCACGGTTCTCTCCTCGCTCGTGCCTCCGCCCGTGAACAGCGTACCCTCGCCTCATGTCCGCTGACCGCGAGATGAGGACCGAGAGCGACCGCCGCGAGCTGCGACGGGGGGCCGTGACGGCGCTGCCGCTTGCCGTCGCGGTCGGGCTGTTCGGGGTCTCGTTCGGCGTCCTGGCATCGGCCAGCGGCGGGATGGGCGGGATCCCCGCCGTGGCGATGAGCATGACGACCTTCGCCGGATCGGCGCAGTTCGCCGCGGCATCGATCCTCGGTGCCGGCGGCCAGCCGGCGGCTGCGATCGCTGGGGCGTTGCTGCTGAACGCCCGCTATCTCCCGATCGGCATCAGCGTGGCGCGGTTCCTCCACGGCGGCCCGCTGGCACGGTTCGCCCAGGGGCAGTTGGTCGTCGACGAGTCGTGGGCCATCGCGGCCAGTGGCGGGGGGCGCTTCCATGGAAGCCGGCTGATCGGGGCCGGGCTGGTGCTGTGGCTGGCGTGGGTGGGCGGGACGCTCGTCGGCGTCGTCGGTGGCGATGCGCTCGGTGACCCGGCCGCCCTCGGCCTCGACGCAGCGTTTCCCGCGCTGTTCCTGGCGCTCCTGGCGCCGCAGCTCCGGAGTCGGAAGTCGGTCGTAGCCGCCATCGGCGGCGCGGCCATCGCCCTGGCGCTCGTGCCGGCGACGCCGGCCGGCGTCCCCATCATCGCCGCGGCGGCCGCAGCCCTCTTCGGGCTCCGGCGATGAGCGAGTCCTGGATCGTGGTCCTGGTGGTGGGTGCCGGCACGATCGCGATCAAGTCCGCAGGGCCCGTGCTGCTTGGTGGGCGCGCGCTGCCGGCCCGGGTACAGGGAGTCGTCGCTCTCCTTGCTCCGGCCCTTCTCGCTGCCCTCGTGGCCACGGCTGCCCTGGGCACGGGGCAGGAGCTCGTGCTCGACGCGCGGATCACCGGGCTGGCGGCGGCCGCCCTCGCCATTGCGCTCCGCGCTCCGATCCTCCTCGTGGTGGTCGTCGCGGCCGCCGCGGCGGCGATTGCCCGCCTTGTGGGGGTCGCCTAGCTCGAGGCGGTCCCCGCCAACGGCTGCTCGCGTGGCGGTTCATGACGCGGGACGAGGGCAGCAGCCGCAATCGCCGAGGCGATCGCTCCGCCGATCCCGAGAACCAGGATCGCCAGCTCGATCGAGGTTTCGGCCAGCAGTCCGGCAACGCCCGCGCCGATCGGGACGCCAAGGTAGTTGAACGCCATCGACACCGAGAAGGCGCGGCCCATCCATTCACGATCCGTACGCCGCTGGCGCACCGTGAACAGCGCGATGTCCATCGGGCCGATCAGCAACCCGACGAGCAGCATCTCCGCGATGACCAGGCCGAGACCGACCGGGATCGGCGGCTGTCCGGCGGCGATGAGCAGCAGCGCGACGGTCGGGACGAGCGCGACCATCGGCCACACGAGCATCGCCCACTCGCGACCCCGGGTGTCGAGCCGGCCGAAGAGGAACGCTGAGGCCATGCCCGAGATGCCCGACACCGCAAAGACCAGCCCGACGACCGTTTCGCTCATCCCGAAGCGCTGGAGGATGATCAGCGGCAGGACGATGGCCGTCATGCCGTGCGCCAGGTTGCCGAACGTGACGGCGAACCCGAGGCCACGCAGCGTCCGGTTGCGCCAGGTGTAGACCATCCCGCCCCAGGCGTCGGCCAGGATCCGACCCGACGACGCGATCGTCGATGCCGGGTCCGGGACGCCGACGAGCGCCGCGGCGGCGATGCCGAAGCCCAGGCCGATGAGGACGAGCGCCGCCGGCCCTCCGAGCAGCGCGACCATCGCCGCGGCGAGGGGTGGGCCGACGATGGTGGCAGCCACGTATCCGTTGGAGTCGACAGCGTTCACGCGCTCCCACAGCGGCTCGGGCACGAGGATCGGGAAGAGGGAGCGAAGGCCGACGTGGCTCAGGATCGAGGTCAGCGACGACAGCACGGCGATGGCGACGAGCAGCGGTCCCGGCAGGGCGTTGACGACGGCGAGGAGCGCGATCAGGGCCATGGCTGCCATGGCCACCACGTAGTCGAGCATTACCAGACGCAGGCGTCCGTGGCGATCGAGGAGGGCGCCGGCAACGGGGCTCACCAGCAGCCCGGGCAGGATGCTCGCCAGGGTCACCAGGCCGGCGAAGGCCGGCGACCCGTAGCGATCGAGCGTGAACAGGACGATCGCCACACCGACCATCGACTGGGCAATGCGCGCGATCTGCATCGAGAGGAGGACACGTCCCAGGGTCGGGACGCGCAGCAGCGCACGGTAGGAGCGGTCAGGTGGAGCAGTCACGGGACGCCGATTCTAGGAGAATCGGATGCCGTCAGCAGCAGGCGCCCTCGCCGCAACCGCAGCCAGCCACGGCCATCGGCAGGTCATCGCCGGTGGGCTCCGGAGCCGCGGCGTTCATCGGCTTGGTGGCCTTGGCGATCACGCTGTGCATTCCCTCCGCGACCTGGTGCGTGGTGGTCAGCGAGATCTCCCGAAGCCCCGCATCCCGCAGGCCCGATGTGAACTCGGAGTAGGACAGCGCTCCGGCGATGCAGCCCACGTACGAACCGCGCTCGGCGCGTTGCTCGGGTGACAGCGAGTCCTCGGCCACGATATCGCTGATGCCGATGCGACCCCCGGGCCGCAGCACGCGCGCGATCTCCCGGAACACGGCGGGCTTGTCGGCCGCGAGATTGACCACGCAGTTGCTGATGACCACGTCGATCGAGGCGGCAGGGAGGGGAATTGCCTCGATGTGTCCCTTGAGGAACTCGACGTTGGTGGCTCCGCTCGCCGCGGCATTGCGTTTCGCCAGCGACAGCATCTCGTCGGTCATGTCGAGCCCGAAGGCGCGGCCCGTCGGGCCGACGCGCTTCGCCGACAGCAGGACGTCGATGCCCCCACCCGACCCGAGATCGAGCACGCGCTCGCCGAGCGCAAGGTCGGCCACCGCCGTCGGATTGCCGCAGCCGAGCGATGCGAGCACGGCCGCATCGGGCAGCTCGTCACGCTCAAGGGCGCCGTACAGCCCGGCCCCGATGCCCTCGTCGGGACCGCAGCAGGCCCCGGTGCCCGCTGCGGCCTGGTTCGCGGCGGCGGCGTAGCGCACGCGGACGATCTCGTGGATCTGATCGGACATCGGTGCTCCTTGGTGGGTCAGGCGAGCTGGGCGAGGCCGGCAAGCCCGGCCCCGATCTCGTTCCATCGGCGGCTGCGGTGGCCGACCTTGCGCTCGGCGAGCGCGTGCTC
>JAGXHP010000023.1 GCA_024636135.1 Chloroflexota bacterium | reverse complement strand
TGGACCGTGGCGATCATCGGCGTCTTCACCGCCATCTTCGCCGCAGCGATCGCCCTGACGCAGAACGACATCAAGAAGGTGCTCGCCTACTCGACCGTCAGCCAGCTGGCGTACATGTTTTTCGCGCTCGGCATCGGCGCATGGGTGGCCGCGATCTTCCACCTCGTCAGCCACGGCTTCTTCAAGGGGCTGCTGTTCATGGGCTCGGGCTCGGTGATCCACGGGGCGGGCGGCGAGCAGGACATGCGCTACATGGGCAACCTGCGGGCGAAGATGCGCTGGACCTACATCACCATGGTCATCGGCTCACTGGCGCTGGCCGGCATCCCGATCTTCTCCGGCTTCTTCAGCAAGGACGAGATCCTGGCCGAGGCCTTCAACCGCGGGTACCTCGTGTTCTATCTCGTGGGCACCGTCGTCGCCTTCATGACCGCCTTCTACACCTTCCGCATGATCTTCATGACGTTCTGGGGCGAATGGCGCGGGCCGAAGGCGGCCTGGGACCACATCCACGAGAGCGCGCCGACCATGGTGGCGCCCCTGGCAATCCTCGCCGTGCCCACCATCCTGGCGGGCCTCGTTCTCGGCATTCCGCCGGAGGGCGGCATCATCCACGGCTGGCTGGAGGAGGTCTTCCACACCGCCGAGGAGTCGCATGCGGGGGTCCTGGCCGGATCGATCGCGGATGGCGAGCACCATGGCTTCGAGCTCCTCGGCCTGGGCGGCCTGCTCCTGCTCATCGGGGCGGCGGTCGCTGTCGGCGGCGTCCTGCTGGCATACCGCTGGTACGTTCAGCGCCCAGAGTCCGCGGCACGTTTCGTCGAGCGGATCCCGCTCGGCCTTGGCCCGGGCATGTATCGCGCCAGCGTGAACAAGTACTACGTGGATGATCTGTACGGCCTGGTCTGGGCGCGCGGCGGCGTGCTCCTGAGCAGCGCGCTGTGGTGGTTCGACGCCAAGGTCATCGATGGCGCGGTCAACGGCGCGGGCTGGCTGGCCCGAACCATCGGTGGCGGCCTGCGGAAGATCCAGACCGGACGGGTCGAGAACTACGGGCTCGGGATCGCCGCCGGCCTGGTCCTGGTGCTGGTGGCGCTCGCCACGGTGGTGCGCTGATGGAGGGCGCGCCGGTGCTGTCCCTCATCGTCTTCATGCCGCTGGTCGGCGTGCTGCTGCTGCTCTTCGTCCCGGGGTCGAACCACCGCGCCGTGCGCTGGGTCGCGCTGCTGGCGGCGTTGGCCAGCCTGGCCTTCAGCCTCATCCTGCTCGGCTACGACACCGGCGGCAGCGAGTTCCAGTACCGCGAGGACCTCGCCTGGATTGATGCCTTCGGCATGCGCTATACCCTCGGCGTCGACGGCCTGTCGGTCGTGCTCGTCCTGCTGACCACCGTCCTCAGCGTGGTCGCGATGTTCTACTCCTGGGAGCCGATCCAGACGCGGGTGAAGGAGTACTACATCTCCCTCCTGCTCCTCATGGTCGGCATGCTCGGCGTGTTCGTGGCGCTCGACCTGTTCCTGTTCTACGTCTTCTGGGAGATCAGCCTCTTCCCGATGTACGTGATCATCGGGGTGTGGGGCGGGCCGCGGCGCATCTACGCGACCGTGAAGTTCGTCCTCTACACCCTGGTCGGGTCGCTGCTCATGCTCGTCGCCATCCTGGCCGTGGCGATCGCCCACGCGGCCAGCGGCCAGCCCTTCACCTTCAGCTACGAGGCGCTCCGCGGCTTCGCCTACGCCGATACGCTCCAGGCGCTGGCCTTCGTCGCGTTCTTCCTGGCGTTCGCGATCAAGGTTCCGATGTGGCCGTTCCACACGTGGCTGCCCGATGCGCACGTCGAGGCCCCCACGGCCGGCTCGATCATCCTGGCCGGCGTCATGCTGAAGCTCGGCGGCTACGGCTTCCTGCGCTTCAGCCTCCCGCTCCTGCCCGACGCGGCCGTCAGCTTCGCCCCGATCGTCATCGGCCTCGCCATCATCGCCATCATCTACGGCGGCCTCGTCGCCATGGTCCAGCCCGATCTGAAGAAGCTCGTCGCGTACTCGAGCGTCAGTCATATGGGCTTCGTGATGCTCGGCGCGTTCGTCTTCAACGAGCAGGGCCTGCAGGGCGCGATCTACCAGATGATCAGCCACGGCATCACGACCGGCGCGCTGTTCCTCCTGGTCGGAATCATCTACGAGCAGACCCACGACCGGCTCATCGCCCACATGGGCGGGCTCAACGCCCGTGTCCCGCGCTATGCCGCGATGTTCGGCCTCTTCACCTTCGCCAGCATCGGCCTCCCCGGCCTTTCCGGGTTCGTCGGCGAGTTCCTGGTGATCCTCGGGGCCTTCCGCGCCAACGGCTTCATCGCCGCGGCGGCCATGGTCGTCGTCATCATCAGCGCGGTCTACATGCTCTGGATGTTCCAGCGCGTCTTCTTCACCGTGCCGTCGGACTGGATGCGCCAGTTCTGGCCGACCCTGCGCGACATCAATCGCAACGAATGGATCGCGCTCGCGCCTCTCATCGTGCTCGTCGTGGCGCTGGGCGTGTACCCCGGGCCGGTGCTCGAGATCATCGCCGGCCCCGTGGACCGCATCATCGATGCCGTCAACGGCGCCGGCCTGACCGGCTTCGGGCCGCTGTGGTGAGGTGGATACCGTGACCTACGTCGACGATCTCGTCACTCTGCTGCCGGAGCTACTCCTCGCCTTCCTGATCCTCGGCATCATCACCACCGACCTGTTCCTGTCGCGCCCGAACAAGTGGCTGCTCACCCCGCTGGCCGTCGGCGGGCTGGTGCTGGTTGGCGCGGCATGCGTGGCCGTCTGGGATATCAACGAGACGGTGTACGCGGGCTTCTACCGCGTCGACGACCTGTCCGTCTTCTTCAAGGCATCCACCGTCGTGATCGGGATCCTGTCGGTGCTCTTCGCGCCGGCCTACCTGGTCGTGCGCCGCATCCCACTCGGCGAGTTCCACATGATCCTGCTCAGCGCGCTGCTCGGCATGTTCATCCTCGCCTCGAGCAGCGACCTCATCACCCTCTTCCTGGGTCTCGAGCTGATGACGATGCCGTCATACCTGCTCACCGGACTGCACAAGACCGACCGCTACAGCAACGAGGGCGGGTTGAAGTACTTCCTGCTCGGAAGCTTCGCGAGTGCCATCGTGCTGTTCGGAATCAGCTGGCTGTACGGCATCACCGGCACCACGAATATCGCGGAGATCGCGGCATCCGGGCTCGAGGGTCGCATGGGCGGCCCGCTCCTCGTCGCGCTCGGCTTCCTGGTCGTCGGCAGCACGTTCAAGATCGCGGCCGTCCCGTTCCACTACTGGACGCCGGACGCCTACCAGGGCGCGCCGACCCCGATCACCGGCTTCCTGTCGGTCGGCCCGAAGCTCGGAGCGTTCGCACTGCTCGTCCGGGTCTTCGCCGAGGCACTGGCGCCGATCCGCGCCGACTGGCTCGGGATCTTCCTCGTGCTGACCGTCCTCACCATGACGGTGGGCAACGTCGTGGCGCTGACCCAGGTCAACGTCAAGCGCATGCTGGCCTACTCGAGCATCGCGCACACCGGCTACATCATGGTCGGCCTGGCCGCCTTCGCGAACGCGACCGATGCCGATGGCGCCGCGCAGGGCATCGAGTCGGTCCTGTTCTACGTGCTGGGCTATGCCGTCATGAACATCGCGGCGTTTGCGGTGGTCGGCATGCTCCAGCGCGACACCCGCCGCTTCGGCGGACTGAATTCGTTCGCCGGGCTCGGGTCCCGCTCTCCGGCGCGGGCGGCGGCGATGGGCGTGCTCATGCTCAGCCTGACGGGCATTCCGCCGACCGTCGGGTTCTTCGCGAAGCTCTACGTCCTGCTGGCGGCGGTCGACGCGGGGCTGGCCTGGCTGGCCGTGATCCTGGTCCTCAACGCCGCGATGGCCGCGTTCTATTATCTGCGCGTGGTGGTCTACATGTACATGCGGGATCCGGAGGATGATCCTGCGCCGCTCGACACCTCCCCCTTCGGCACGGTGGCACTGGCGCTGTCGGTGGCCGGCGTCGTCATCCTGGGGCTATTCCCGGGCGCCGTCCTGAGCCTGATCGAGGTGAGTGCGGCGAGCCTCTTCTGACCCGATGAGCCCCGCCAAGGCCGACGATGCGCTGGGAGCAGCAGCCTCCGCGCTGCTCGGCGACCGCCGGCTGATCATCGCGACGAATCGGGGTCCGGTGAGCTTCGCGGCGACGTCCGACGGCTCACTTCGACCGCGTCGCGGATCGGGTGGCCTCGTGACCGCCCTCGGGCAGGTCGGCCGTCACGTCCCCGTCACCTGGGTGGCCGCCGCGATGAGCGAGGGCGATCGACGAGCGGCTTCCGACCTGAAGCTGCTGCGCCAGGCCGCCGGGGGCGACGACGCGGTGCGCCTCCGGTTCGCGACCGTCGAGCGCTCGGTCTACGAGCAGGCGTACAACGTCATCGCGAACCCGCTGCTCTGGTTCCTCCAGCACCAGATGTGGAACCTTCCCGAGCGACCGGTGATCGATGCTTCGACGATGCGGGCGTGGGAGCGCGGGTACGTCGCCATGAACGACGCCTTCGCGGCGGCCGTTCTGGCCCAGACCCGCGGCGACCGGCAGCCGCGCATCATGCTTCATGACTACCACCTGTATACGGCGGCGGAGCCGATCCGGCGCGCCCGACCGAAGGCCGTGCTCAGCCACTTCACCCACATCCCGTGGCCTCCGTCGAGCATCTGGCTGGCCATCGCGCCGGCCATCCGCGAGGGGATCGCCGTAGGACTGCTGGCGAACGACGTCGTCGGGTTCCAGACAGCCCGCTATGCGCACAACTTCATGCGCATGGTGGAGACGTTCGTGCCCGACGCTAAGGTGGACTACCAGACCAGGACGGTGCGCCGTCGGCGTCGCACGACCCACGTCCGCCACTATCCGATCAGCATCGACGTCGACGCCACAACACGAATCGCGACCTCGCGCGCCGCGCGGCGGCGAGCGGACCAGCTGCTGGGTGCCACGCGCGAACGGGTGATCGTGCGGGTCGACCGGCTTGAACCGTCGAAGAACATCGTGCGCGGCTTCCTCGCCTACGAGGCGCTCCTCCAGCGCCACCCACGCCTGCGAGGGCGAGTCAGCTTCCTCGCCTTCCTCGTCCCGTCGCGAACCGGCCTGCGGGAGTACGGCGACTACGGGCGTAGCGTGCAGAACGAGGTCGACCGTATCAACGCGCGGTTCGGACGAGCGGGCTGGCGCCCGATCCAGATCTTCTACGAGAACGACTACGCCCAGGCACTCGCCGGGCTGTCGATCGCGGACGTCGTGCTCGTGAACCCCCTGGTCGACGGCATGAACCTCGTCGCCAAGGAGGCCGTCGTCGTCTCCGAGCGTGACGCGGTTCTCGTCCTGTCGGAATCTGCAGGTGCATTCGACCAGATGGCCGACGGTGTGCTGGCGGTGGCATCGGCCGATGTCCTCGGGACCTCGCAGGCCCTGATGGCAGCGCTCGAGATGCCGATCGAGGAGCGCCGGCGACGACGTGCGAAGCTGCGACGCGGCGTCGAGCGCGAGGACATCACCTGGTGGCTGCGTCGCCAGCTCGAGGATCTGAGCGAGCTCAAGCGCTGATCTGCAGACACGAGACGGACCCTGGATTGCTCCAGGGTCCGTCCCAGGGATTGGGAAGGTCGGGCCGGGCCTAGCGGCGGCGGCGGTCCACGACCATGACCGTGACACCACCCATGAGCAGGACCGCCGAGATGGCGAGGATCCAGGTCACGGACGGGCTCAGCGGAGCAACCGGCGTGGTGGCCGTGTCGGGCACCATGCTCGCGGCGGCCGAGGCCGTCGGGGCAGCCGATGCACTCGGAGCGGCAGCGGCATTCGCCACGCCCCAGTAC
>JAGXHP010000152.1 GCA_024636135.1 Chloroflexota bacterium | reverse complement strand
TTGTTGGCCTGGCCGACCTCGCGGCCATCGACCGCCGGGAAGGGGCTGCCGGTTGCGATGATGGCCCGCCCCTGCGTCCAGCGCATCACGTCGATGGGCTTCGCCTCGGCCAGGGGCGTCGGGTTCGAGAGCGGCATGATCACCGGCCTCGGGCACGCGGCGGCCATGGCACGGATGACGGGCTCGGTGAACGTTCCGGCCACGCCGGTGGTGCCGACCATCACGGTCGGGCGGTATCCCGCCACGATGTCCTCGAGCTGTTCGTTGGCCGAGGCGGCCGTCACCGACATCGGCGCGGCGAGCGCCCGCTTCGCGTCGTCCAGGTCCGAGCGATCGGCGTGGACGAGGCCGCGCGAGTCGACGAGCACCACCGTCGCCGAGATCTCGGCCTCGGTCATGCCCGATTCGTGCATCGCGGCTCGCAGCAGGCGCGCGATCCCGATGCCGGCAGCACCGGCCCCGACCAGCAGGATGCGCTGCGCCGCGAGGGGCGTCTCGAGCAGGCGGCCGGCCGCCAGGACACCGGCCAGGACCACGGCGGCGGTTCCCTGGATGTCGTCGTTGAAGCTCGGCACCGTGCCCCAGTAGCGATCGAGAATGCGCAGGGCGTTGTGCTGCTTGAAGTCCTCCCACTGGATCACGCAGCCCGGCCAGGCCCGCTGTACGCCCTCCACGAAGGCGTCGACCAGGCTGTCGTACTCGGCGCCGCGCAGGCGAGGATGCCGATACCCGATGTAGAGCGGATCGGCCAGGAGCTCGGCGTTGTCGGTCCCGACGTCCAGGCTGACCGGCAGCGTGACGCCGGGGTAGATGCCGCAGGCCCCCGTGTAGAGCGCCAGCTTGCCGATCGGGATCGCCATCCCGCCCGCACCCAGGTCGCCGAGGCCCAGGATGCGCTCGTTGTCGGTGACCACGATGAGCCGCACGTCGTCGTACGGCCCGTTGCGCAGGATCTCCGGGATGCGGTCGCGGTCGTCCGGCGTGATCCACGCCCCGCGGGTCCGCCGCAGGACATGGCTGAACTCCTGGCATGCCTGTCCCACGGTCGGGGTGTAGACGATCGGCAGGAGCTCCTCGAGGTTCTCGGCAAGCACCCGATAGAAGAGGGTCGCGTTGCGATCCTGGAGCGCCGCCAGGCCGATGTACTGCTCCAGTGGGTCGTCCTTGCGTCGCAGGCGCGTGAGCTCGAGCTCGACCTGCTCCTGGATGGTCATGACGCGATCGGGGAGGAGGCCATGGAGATCGAACGCATCGCGCTCATGGGCGCTGAAGGCGAAGTCCTTGGTGAGCAGGCGATTGCTGAGCAGCGTCGTCCCATGCATCGCGACGTCGGCGGGGCGGCCGGCGACGATGGCATCGAAGGGTGCTGGCAGGGGACGCATCGGGTCCGAGGATAGTCACCTCGTCCCGTGTCTCGCGCGGCATACTGGGCCCCATGCGAGCGCAGGTCGCCGTCCTGGGAGTGGCGGTGGTGATGATCATCGTCATCGGCGGCTTCGTGGTGACGCGTCCTTCGCTGCGGACGACCTCGACGGTCGATCCCGACGTGACCATCCGGTGCGAGGCGTCAGCCCCGTCGGCCGAGGCCTGTCTTGCCTGGGGCGATGACCTGTTTGCGGCGGGGGCGCCCTCGACCACGTTCGAGATGCAGGATGTTGCTCAGCTGGTCATCCGGCGGCCGCTCTTCGGTCTCGGCACGCCGTGCGAGGTCGACTACATCCTTGGACGCTATCCCGATGACCCCGCCTGGAGCGAGGCGACGCCCTGCCGCTGACAACTGAGTGGAGCGGGAGACGGGGATCGAACCCGCGACATGCAGCTTGGAAGGCTGCCGCTCTGCCAGCTGAGCTACTCCCGCCCGCGAGCGATGGCGATCCGGTCGCGTGACCAGTGCAGCCCGACGATACCACGCGCGCGGATTTGCCTCGTTGAGCGCATGTCGCAGGTAAGGCGGATGCGGCGAGTGCCGCGTTCCTCGGTTGCGGGCAGCTTCCCCGGTACGCGATTGCTGTCCAGGCGCACGACCTTGCCGGTCCGCCCGCTGCAATCACTCGACTGCAATCACCGCGACGACGATTGGCATGTGGGACCGAGGACGCAGCGCGCGAATTGGCTATGCGGCAAGACGCTACGCCGCGATGCTGCATGCGCTCCACGCTCGGAGTGATGAAGTCGGTTGGGCGGGTGCTCGACGGGCAGCCTGCTATTCCGCGACGCTCGGATCGCTTCCACGCACTTGCTCGAGATCGAACAAGGTTGCGGCATTGCTTGAACCCACCTGGTTTACATCAGCCCCTGGGAATGCGCCGACGAGCGCGGCGAGATTGGTTGCCGGATCCGCGATGGAGAACGGGTGATCGGTGCCGTACAGCATGTGGCTGACGCCAACCAGATCAGCGGCTGCGTGCAGCGCTCGCTCGTGAAACAGGATGGAATCAAGGAGGAGTTTCGCCAGATCGCGACTCGGTGGATATGGCAGGCGGTCTTGCACCGAAGGGTCGGACCGCCAGGCGGAGTCGAGGCGTCCCGCGAGGTAGGGGAGCGTCCCCCCGCCATGCGACGCGATGACCCTCAGGCGTGGATGACGGTAGAGGGTCCCAGCCAGTACGAAACGCGCCAGCGCTATCGTGGTCTCGAAGGGGAAGCCAATGGCGACTGGCAGCGCATGACCGAAGCCCTCGAGTTGTTCAGCGGCAGCCGAATAGTGCGGATGCAGCAGGACCGGGACGCCGCGCCCGGCGAGGATCTCCCATAGCGGGTCCAGTGCGGCATCATCGAGCCGGTGTCCGGCGATCTTCTGACCTACGACGAGTCCGCGCAGACCTGAAGCGTTGGCCACTTCCTCGGCCACCAGGGCGGCGGATGCAACGTCATTGGCCGGCAACACGCCCATACCGATCACCCGCCCGTCAGTCGTGGCTTGATACGTCGCCATCTCCTCGTTGAGGGAGCGTGCCAGATCGACGCTCTCGGGGCCGTCGAACGGATCAAGCCAGGGGTTGCCGAGCGAGACAACCGTTTGGTCGATGCCGTTGGCATCCATGAACTTGAGTTTCTCGTTCAAGTCCCAGTACGTGTGATCGAACGGTCGCCCTCCTCCAGGACCCGCCGCCTGCTCTTCCTCGAAGATCACGAAATACTCACTGCCCTCATGCTCGGCAACTCTTGGAATCTCGTGCCGTGCGGCAAGGAGATCGACATACGACCGCGGATAAATGTGGGAATGAACATCGACGAGTCGAGGCTTGGTCATCGTGTCTTCAGCTTGTGGGCGGGGTCTGTCAGGCCAGCGTAGAGTTCCGGGCGCCGCCAATCGATGACACCGGGAATGGTCCGGTAGGGCTTGGGTACGACGATGCGCTCCACTTCAGAACGCAGGTAGCGCAGTCGCTGGATATCGAGGTCGGCCACGAGCATGCCCTCAGAATCCGACGACGCGAGGATCTCCTCGGGACCGGCGATGGTTCCGACACCCTTCTCAGTGGCGTCGTAGATGTTCTGAGTCGCCACCGTGTACAAGAGGTTCTCAATCGCGCGGGCCCGGATCAGCGTCCTCCACGAATCCAGCAGCTCGTTGATCGCGCCACCCGCTGGATAGACGAGGATGTCAGCGCCCTGCAGGGCGAGCAGGCGCGACAGCTCGGGGACGTAGACCTCGCTGCAGACAAGCATGCCGATCCCACCGAGGCGAGTGTGCACCACCGCGGGGGGAGTGTCGTGAGCGGTGTACTGAAACCCCCACGCGTCAATGTCCTGGTACACATATGGGCCATGCGGCGTGGTTCGGCGGTACGTTGCGGCGACGTCGCCGCTGTCGGAGATCAAGCGCAGGACGACGTGATGCCCGCCGCTGCCATCCGGCTCGATGCCGCCCGCTACGACGTGCTGACCGTATTCCGCGGCGCGCACGCCCAGAGGGCTCACCGCATCGTATTGGTTCAGCGGACTTGTGGGACCGGGATAGCCTTCGGGGAACACGACAAGATCGGCGTCAACGAGCGCGGCTCGTTCCATCCATCCGAGGGCGTCGCTGACGTTGCGCTCTTCGTCTCCCAGGGTGTGACTGCGCGGCTGAATGGCTGCTACGCGGACTCGGTTGATCATTGCGCACCTCGGCCGGGCAGGAATGCGCCCGTGCCGGGATCGGCAACCGTCCCACCGTCGGCGATCAGCTGACCGCGCAGGAACGTCCTCTGCACGCGGCCGGTGATGGTCCGTCCCTCAAATGGGGACCAACCTGCCTTCGAATGAAGTTCGCTGGCAGTAATGGTCCACTGCATCCCCGGATCGACGAGTATCAGGTCAGCGTCAGCACCGACATCGAGCCTCCCCTTCCGTGGCGACAGCCCATAGGCGTCGGCCGGGTTCTCGGCGTATAGCTGGACAAGGCGCTCGTGCGAAATCCGACCGCTCGCCGCTGCATCAAGCAGCACGGGCATCGTCGTGTCCAGACCCGGCAGTCCAAAGTGGACGTCCCAGATGGAGCCCTGCGCCTTCTGCTGCCTCGTCGAAGGCGCATGGTCCGTGGAGATGTGGCTGATCGACCCATCATTCAGCGCGTCCCACATGGCGTCGAGATCCTGTGGGCCGCTTGCCCGGGCCGGGGGCGTGAACTTGCGCAGCGCGCCCTGGCTCAACAGCTCGCTGGCCTCAAGGGTCAGGTATTGCGGGCACGTCTCGCCTCGTACCGATGCTCCAGCGGCAGCTGCGGTGCTCACGACTCCAACCGCCTGCGGAGAGCTGAGATGAGCGATGACGACGCGCGCACCCGTCAGCTGGGAGAGTCGGCATACCACCGACAGCGCGACCAGCTCCGCGTCCGGGTGGCGCCACTCCGCGATGACGCCCGGATCCTCTCTGCCCGAAGACCGCAGAGATTGTTCGAGTGACTGGGTGATCGACTCATCCTCACCGTGGACCAGGCAGGTCGCCCCGGAAGCGGCGAGGGCGCCGAACAGCTCGCGCAGTGGCCCAGGCAGGAAGCCGGGCACACCATGCGTTGTGCACGTGAAGACCTTGAAGAAGGCAACGCCTGCCTGCCATAAGGGTTCGACGGCCTCAATGCGATCTGGCCAAGCATGGGCGGCCAAGGCGTAATCGACATAAGCGCGGCCGTTGAGATAGCGACGCTTTTCCTCGAGATCGCCAACAGTGCGTACCGGGCTGGCGTGCGTGTGCTCGATGATGGTCGTGACACCGGCGGCCGCTGCCGCACGCGTGCCGGAGGGGAAGTCCTCGCGACTCGTGTCGGCGGGGTCCATGAGGTGAACATGCGTATCGACCATACCCGGCATGACGAGCAGGTTGGCGGCGTCGCATGTTTCACGGGCGGGGAGGCGCTCGTTCGCTAGCGCCGCAATTCGCCCATCCCGCACGTAGAGGTTCAGTCGAGCCTGTCCACTGCCCCGCACGATCGTCCCATTCTCGATTCCCAGGTCGAACATCTCACTCCTCAACGACGTACCGGTTGGCAAGGGCGCCGATGCCGTCGATCTGGCACACGACGACCTGCCCGATTTGGACGTATCCACCACGCTGAACCCCGTCCTTGCGCCGGTAGGGATCAGCGCGCAACTCCACATCGGAGCCCAGCGCGGGGCCGCCAGGAGTGCCAGCAGCGATCACCCATCCCGGCTGCAGCGTAAGCACGGATGAGTAGTACGCCACCAGATCGGGAACACCCCAAATGGCGTCGTCCATCGCTCCTTGCTGTCTGAGTTCGCCGTCCACGGTGGTGGAGAGTCTCAGCTGGCGCGGGTCGCTGATCTCATCCGACGTCACGACCCACGGTCCGAGCGGGCACGCGTCCTGAAACGTTTTACCCTGTCCGAATCGGCCATGGGAGGTGCCGTCACCGTCGAGCACGATCTGGTGGTCGCGGATCGACACATCGTTCACCACGCAGTACCCGAAGACGTGGGACAGGGCGTCGGCAACCGGGACATTGCGCGCAGCCCGCCCGATGATGATCCCCAACTCGACTTCGTAGTCATACTTCGACGACAGCGTCGGATCCATGCGAACGTCGTCGCGTGGTCCGATGACGGTCATCGGCGATTTGAAGAAGAACTCGACCCGGTCAGGCTCTGCCCGTCCGGTTTCGCGGAGATGGTCGTGGAAGTTTGCTCCGCCGCAGATGATTGCCCCGGGCTGCAGCGGAGCGATCAAGTCGGACTCATCCCAGGGGTGTGCTGCGCCTTCCACCCGGTGAAGCACATCACGTGCGGCGTTCCATAGGTCAGGGCCCCCTGCAATGTAGCCGTCGAGCGAGCGGACCGCCGGTAGGCCTGCCAGAGCAAGTCGCTCAGCGACATCGATGGCACCGTCGTCAACGACGGCGACCAGTCGCGGTCCGGCCTCGGTCTTCATCGTCGCCAGACGGGTCATTGGGCCATCACTCGAATCGTGCACTCAACCCGCCCGAGGACGTCGCTCTCGGCCCAGACGCTGGATCGAGGCATCGCCCCGGGGGCATCAAAGATCAAGGTGGGGGCACCGTCGGAAGTCGAGAGTGTTGGGCCCGACGGCCACCCTGACAGCAGCATGGTCTCGGGACCCAGCTCGACATAGCGGTTCACGAAGGCGGCGAACTCAAGCAGCGATGCCCAGCTCAGCACCGTTTGCCCCGATGAGTGACGTACGGCCAAGTCGGTCCCTGCGAACTCGTCGGCGGTTACCAGCTGGGGGGAGACTGGACAGGCGCCATCCAGACTCATGCCCTCGCCGTAGCGCAGGTGCCACCTTGGGCCTTCCCAGCCAAGAGTGAAGCTCGTCTCAGAAATGAGTTCGATCAGCAGGTGACAACCCACGATACGGTCTTGGAGAGTTGTCTGGCTGCTGTGCCGCGGAGTCGGCGCGAACACCATTGCAGCTTGTATGCGATACGCGACTGGACCGCCCCACCCGTGGCCAAACTGCGAACCGGAGTCGGCCAACACCGAATTTGGT
>JAGXHP010000151.1 GCA_024636135.1 Chloroflexota bacterium | reverse complement strand
GGAGGATCCCCGCCGCCACCACCACGAGCTCGGCGACGACGAGCGTGCGCAGCCGATCGCCGAGTCCCTGTCCGGACCGGCGCGATGGCCGCAGCGCCGCCACGGGTGACAGGCGCGCGGCCCGCGTCGACGCCAGGAAGCCGATCATCACGGCGGCCAGCCCGATGCCCCCGACGATCCCCAGCGCACTGCCGACAATCCCCAGGGCCGCTCCCTGCCGCAGGACGAGCCCCAGCACCTGTCGGGAAGTGGTGCCGGCGGCACGCAGCAGCCCGTATTCGCGGGTTCGCTCCCCTACCGTCATGGCCAGGGTGTTCCCGACGAGAAACGCCCCGACCACCATCGCCACCAGGCCGAACAAGAACGCCACAGCGCCGAAGCTCGCCTGCGCCGAAGCGAGCCGCTCGGCGGCATCGGCGGCGGTCTCCACGATGAACGGCTCGTCGAGCCGCTGGGTCGCGAGGCCGAGTGCGGCGGTCGTGTCCCCGTCCCCCAGGTCGAGGTCGAGGTAGCGAATCGGTGCCGGCACTTCGAACGAGTCGTCGAGCGTCGAGCGCGACACGACCATGACGTTGCCCTGCTCCAGGACGGCGAAGCCGGTGTCGGCCATCAGGCCGATGATGCGGAGCGGCGGCATGTCCCGGCGGCGGCCATCCAGGCGGAGCTCGTCGCCGAGACCCAGCCCCTGCCGCGCGGCCCACGATGCCGGGACGAGCGCATCGGTGGGGCTATCGGCGGACAGAGGGACTCCCGCGACGAGGCGCGGCTGACGGATCTGCTCGTCGACCTCCGGATCGATGCCGATGACCTGGAGCGAGAAGACCTGCTCGTCGTCGCCCGGCGCGGTATGCACCACCAGCCGGCGCTCGCTCACCGGGGCGGCGGTGATCACCTCGGGGATCGCCCGCAGCGCCTGGACGGTGCGCGGCGTGAATCCGGCCTCGTCGAAGGCGCGAAGCCGAACATCGGCGGCACCGAGCAGGTCCGCCGTCGCGCTGCGCAGGGCCGCGTCGGACGCGGCGCCCGTGATCATCGTGGCGGCCACGACCGCGACGCCGAGCGCCACGCCGATGACGGTCAGGCTGGTCCGGAGGGGGCGGGCCTGGAGGCCCCGCCAGGCGATGCTCGCCAGGCGCATCGGCGGCTAGAGCCCGAGCTCGGCGAGCCGGGCGATCAGCGGTCGGGCCTGGTGATCGCTGCGCCGGCCGAGCGTGATCTCGTCACGAACCTGGCCGTCGCGCACGACGAGCACCCGATCGGCGTAGGCGGCGGCGCGCGCGTCGTGGGTCACGAGCACGACCGTCTGGCCCAGCCGATCGGCCGAGTCCCACAGCAGGTCCAGGATCTCGGCGCCGGTCGTGTAGTCGAGGTTGCCCGTCGGCTCATCGGCGAGAAGGATGGCCGGCTTGGTGGCCAGCGCACGGGCCAGGGCGACGCGCTGCTGCTCACCGGCAGAGAGCTGGTCGGGCCGATGGTCGGCCTTGTCGGCCAACCCCACCATCCCGAGCAGCTCCGCGATGCGCTCGCGGTGACGGCCGATGTGGTCGCCCGCGATGAGGAAGGGCAGCGCAACATTCTCCGCCACGCTGAGCAGCGGGATGAGGTTGAAGAACTGGAAGACGAAGCCCGTCTTGTCGCGGCGCGTGAGCGTGCGGCGCTCCTCGTCCAGCGCCGAGATCCCGATGCCGTCGATGACCACGTCGCCGGAGGTGGGAAGGTCCAGACCGCCGAGCAGGTGGAGCATCGTCGACTTGCCCGAGCCGGAGCTCCCCATGATGGCCACGAACTCGCCGGCGTTGACCTGGAGGGAGACGCCACGCAGCGCCTCGACCTCGCCGTCACCGAGCGGGTAGCGCTTGACGAGGTCGCGCGCCTCGAGGATCACGGTCATGCCGGCAGTCTACCGACCGGTCGATGTCGCCGTGGGGTGGCCCGGATCAGCCGAAGAGGAATCCCAGGAGGGAGCCGACGATCCCGTCGAAGAGTCCGACCTCGGCCGGTGCGGCCGCGGCGACTTCCATCCCGCCGGGCCGCGAGGCAACCGCGGGAGTCGCGTCGGACGGCGAGGAGCGTGGGACGCCCAGCGCGTCATCGGCCGCCAGGCGTGCGGCGACGTCGAACTCGTGACGTTCCACCACCACGGCCGCGACGCCGTCGAGGCCCGCGCTCGACGCCGGGCGAGTCGGGGCGGCCACGGTCATGGCCTTCGGCTTCGGCTCGGGCTTCGGGGTCGCCGCGGCAACCGGGGCCGGGGCATACCCGCCACCGCCGCCGCCACTACCCCCGCCGCCACCGCCACCGCCGCCACCACCACCCCCGCCACCGCTGGGAGGCGGGGCCGGCGTCGAGGACCCGGCGGCCTGCATGAACAGCTCGGTGTACATGCGGGTGTTCTGGACGTAGCCCTGGTACTGCTTGTTGTCCGCCGCTGCGGCTCCGACTCCACCATGCGTGAAGCGCCGATCAAGCACGTTGGCGCGATGCCCGGGCGACCCCATGAACTTCTCATGCACACGCACCGGCGAGTACGAGTCATCGAGGCCGGAGTTCCAGCCGATGTTCTCGCCGGCCCAGTCGTAGCGCAGGCCGTTCGAGTCGTAGTAGGTGTAGACCTGGCATCCGCATCCGGGGATGGTATGGCTGAAGTAGTCCCGGTCCAGCATGTCCTGGCTGCGCCATCTGGCGAGGCTCACCAACGTCCCGTGCTGCTGCACGGGTGCCATCCCGTTGTTCGTGCGCGCGCCGTTCATGAGCTGCCACAGGGTGGCTTCGGCGGACCCCTGGTTCCAACCGCTGGTCGTGGCAGGGCTCCAGGCCAGGAGGCCGGCTGCGATGAGGGCGCTGGTTCCGAACACGAGCGTGCGAGCGATGATCCGTCGCGGACGACGGGTGGTCGCGGGCAGGGACATGGAGACCTCGTCGTGGGATTCGTGAGTCGGGCGGCTCGGTCGCCCACCCCAACCCTATGGGCCGCCATGCTCGAGGTCAGTAGCCGAGTGGTCCGGTACGGGGCAGGACCCCACGCCCATCCGGGTCCTACTCGCGGGCGGGACGATCGGCCCATGCGCGACGCGGGCACGCGCCATGCTGTGCAGGTGGCTGTGAACAGGGGAAGCGCTTCGGCGCGGCAGCACTCGGTCCTCGTGGTCGACGACGATGACAACGTCCGATCGTTCCTCGTCGACGCCCTGACCGACGCCGGTCACGCCGTGTCGACAGCGGTGGACGGCGCCGATGCCCTGGACCGGCTCCAGGCCGGAACGACACCATGCGTCGTGCTCACCGACCTGCGGATGCCGCGCATGGACGGCTGGGAGCTCTCCCGGGCGGTGGCGAAGGACCCGCAGCTCGCCAGCATCCCGGTCGTCGTGGTCACCGGCGACAAGGTCCTCTCGTTCAGCTCGCCGGCCCGCGACAAGCCGTGGTCGGTGACCGAGCTCGACTCGATGGTCCAGCGCAGCTGCTCACTGCACCGCACCGGCGGCGGTCGCCGCTGACCTGACCCGACGCCTGGTGCCTCGGCAGCTGGTCCCCTAGGCCTTCGCGGAAGCCCCTGACTCGGCGTCGGCCTCGGCGACGACGGAGCCCTCGACCTCCTCCTCGGCGTGCTCGTCCTCCACCAGATCGGCGGCGATGGCGACCAGCTCCTCGGGATTGGCATCCGGTGCCTCCCGCCGCGCCTGCTCGATCGCTTCGTTCATCTCGACGGCCGGTGTCTCCTCGATCGTCCGCAGATTCACGACATACGTGAAGAACACGTTGAGGACCGCAAGAATGGGGATCCCGAACAGGGCGCCCCACACGCCGGCGACCTGCGCGCCGACCAGGAGTCCGACGAGAACGAGGATCGGATGCATGCCCAGCGCCTCGCGCATGAGACGCGGCTGGAGGTAGTTCACCAGGACGGTCTGCACGATGAGCAGGACGGGTGCGACGAGCAAGAGCAACTCGGGATTGAAGATCGCCGTCGCCAGGATCGGCGGCGCGAGCGCCAGCGGCGGGCCAAAGAACGGGATGAGCATGGCGATCGCGGAGATGGCCACGAGCAGGAACCCGTACGGCAGGTCGGCGAGGATCACCACCGTGATCGTCAGCAGCGTCTGCACCGCGGCCAGGATCACCTGCGCACGCAGGAACCCACCGAACGCGTTCGAGACGGTTCGCTGCAGGATCTCGTACTCATCGGCGTAGCGAGACGGGATGACGCGACCGAGCCGCGCGACGATCCGCGAGCTGTCCGCCAGCATGTACAGGCTCAGGATGAGCACGAGGACCAGTGCGCCGAGCACGGCGAGCGTCACCGACGGCACGTCGCCCAGGATCTCGATGCCGATGCGTCCCACGGTCGCCTCGACGTCCCGATACAGCGCCACGAGGTCCGGATCGAATCGGCCGAAGGCGACGGCGCCCTCGAAGTCGTTCAACGCGCCCTCGATCCGGGCCCGTGTCAGCGGGAAGTCGGCCGCGATCTCGCCCATCGAGGTGCCGATCGACGACGCCGCATAGAAGAGTACGAAGCCGCTCCCCAGCAGCGTCAGGGCGTAGACCGCTCCGATGGCCCCACCCCGTGGCAACCAGCGACGCTCGACGACCCAGCCGACCACCGGGGAGAGGACGAAGGCAAGCAGCCAGGCGACGAAGAGGATGAGGACGATCTGCGTGAAGCCTTCGAGGATCCGCAGCAGCAGGCCGATGAGGAGCAGGGTGACGTAGATCGTCGCGACGATGAGAAACGCCAAGCGCCACCATCTCTCGCGCCTGCCGCGCGTCGCTTCGTACTCGGGCCCGGTGTTCACGCTGCCTCCGCTCGCTCTCGTGGCAGGCGAGCAATGCACGCGGCATGCCGCGCGCTCCGGGGCCGGATGTCAGGCAGGAAGGATCTCGACGCTCGTGACCGGCGTGGATCGCAGGTTGCCGATGAGCAGTCGTTCGCCCGGAACGATCCTCGGGACCGTGGCCTCCCATCCGCAGGCTGCCCACGCGGTGCTCCCCGCGCCGTCGCGTGGCAGCCGGCGCCATTGGACGCCATCGGCGCCGATCGAGAGCACGTAGGTCGAGCCGGATGCCGTCTTCGCCAGCACTACCGAGTTCATCGCACCCCTCCGAGCGGCATCATCCGGCTCGCGCGCGGCCGCGTCAATGGCTTCGCGCGCAAGGCGGCAACGACGATATATCGGGGGAATGGCGCCCGGACCCCGCTTGAGGCTACGAGGCGTCGATATATCGGTCCTCGCGCGGCCTGATCGGGCGTCCCGAGCCGTTCCTGGCCAACCTACAGCCGATAGATCGGCAAAGCGGCGCCGGCATCGGCACTGAGGCACGATTCCGACGACAGATCGGCGCAAAGGACGGCAACGACGATATATCGGTGGAATGGCGCCCGGACCGAGCTTGAGGCGTCGTGGCGTCGATATATCGGTCCTCGCGTGGCCTGAAGCCCAGCAGACCCTCGTTGGGGCCAACCTACAGCCGATAGATCGGCGAAACGGCGCCGGCATCGGCACTTGGGCGCGATTCCGACGACACATCGGCGCAAGGCGGACCGCTGCCCCGACGAAGTGGCATCCTGTCGTCGAGCAGCAGCCGAATCAGATGAGGAGCTTCCCGATGGAGTTCTACCCGTGGATCAAGACGCTCCACGTTCTGTTCGCGATCGTGGCGGTCGGGGCGAACATCACCTACTCGGTCTGGATCGCGCGCGCCGCGCGGGAGCCGGCGCACACGGGGTATGCGCTGCAAGGCATCAAGTTCCTGGATGATCGGATCACGAACCCGGCCTACGGCGGGCTGCTGATTCTCGGCATCCTCCTCGTGCTCGGCGGCCCGTGGGAGTTCACCGAGGTGTGGGTCGCGGTCGCCATCGGCCTCTATCTCGTCATGGGCGCCGTGGCCTTCACGATGTACTCGCCGACCCTGACAAAGCTGATCGCCGCCTACGAGGCAAATGGCGCCGAGAGCGCGGAGTTCGCGGCGCTGAGCGGACGCAGCCGGATCGTCGGCATCGTGCTGGCGGTGATCGTCATCGCGATCATCGTGCTTATGGTCGTGAAACCCGGCTGATTCCAAAGCAGGGAAGGGATCCGCGCATGGGTGAGCGGTTCGACACGATCGTCATCGGCCTCGGCGGCATGGGGTCGGCCTCCGCCTTCCATCTCGCGGCGCGCGGCCAGCGCGTGCTCGGGCTCGAACAGCACGACCTGCTTCACGAGCTCGGCTCGTCGCACGGCCTGACCCGGATCATCCGGCTGGCCTACCACGAACACCCCTCCTACGTGCCACTCCTGCGGCGCAGCTACGAGCTGTGGCACGACCTGGAGGAGCGCGCCGCGGAGCCGCTGCTCATCAAGACCGGCAGC
>JAGXHP010000150.1 GCA_024636135.1 Chloroflexota bacterium | reverse complement strand
GCCGGCCATCCAGCGCCGATCGCTCAACCACAGGAAGAAGGCGCGGAGCGCGGAGGCGAGCACGATCCCAGTCTACCGGGACGGCCGGTTGGAAGCCGGTCGACGGCCCGTCGAACGCCCGAGAACTATGTCTGAACAATGCTTGACCAACAGGCGGACAATGCGCGAGACGGCACGCGGAGGTGACGATGCATCGTTTTCGCCTTCGCCAGCCGTGGGCCACGTTCGGCCCACGGCTTCAGCTGATCACGAAGAAGGCGACGAGCGCCCCGGCGCCGATCAGGCCGAGCGCGGCACCGACCAGGACACGGCGGCGTTCCTCGCCGGTCATCCCCTCACGGATGGGCGATGGCTGTCCGCGAACGGCGCGGCCGCGCCACGCGAGATAGCGCTCGGCGTTGAGGTCGCGCGCGTCTCGGGCCTGCGAGGCGCGCCAGGCGGGCCATCCCACGAGGAAGCCCGCCGCACCGGCCACGAACGCGACGAGCAGCAGGACCAGCGGAAGCATCGGCTCAGGACTCGTCCGCTGCCGCCGGTGCGTACACGTCCGTCAGCAGGGCCTCGATCGCGCGCTGATCGCGGTTGCGTCCGAAGTACCAGGCGAGGTACAGCCCATTCACCGCAGCCCAGGCCAGCACCGTCGGAACGAAGAACGTCGACCACGGCTCACCGATGCGAGCGACCGTGGCATTGGCGATCAGCGTGGCGACCCCGAAGAACGCCGCCCCGGCAATGGTGAAGTGCCAGGTCTCGGCGGCGAGCATCGTCAACGGCCGTCGGAGGGGCGCGGCCACGATCTTCGGGTCGCCCGGCGCGCCGAAGTACACCTCCTCGAGGCGGTGAGCGATCAGCACTTCGGTGCCGAGCCCCGCGTTGATCCGGCGCTCGAGCGCGGCAGCGTAGGTGCGGGCGAAGATCACGTAGCTGAACAGGTACGCCGCGTGGAATCCGACGTACAGGATCACGAACGGGAGGAGAAGGGCGGACGCCTGCGTCGGGGGAAAGAAGGCCGCCACGAACAGCGCGCCGCTCGCCACGAGCCCGCCGGCCGTGAAGCGGAAGAACAGGTCGTAGTAACGGAAGATCATGCCGCGCATCCTGCCGAGCTGGGCTTCGAGCAGTCGCAGCTCGTCGCCGGAGAGTGGCCCGGGCGTGGCGCTCACGACTCGTCCGCTCCGGCGGCGGCACGATCGACGATCCATTCCACCGCGTCGCCGGTCACGCGCGCTGCCGGAAGCTCGGCGGATCCTTCGCGGATCTGTTGCAGGGCGAACGCCTTGTCGGCGCCGGTCACCGCGAAGACCGTGGCCCGCGCGGCGTTGAGAACCGGGAACGTCAGCGTCATGCGCCAGGTCTCCTGCGACGGCGCCCAGTTGCCGACCACCCAGCGCTGCGCCTCGTCCAGGGCCCCCGAGTCCGGGAAGAGGCTCGCAGTGTGGCCGTCGGGGCCCATTCCCAGCCACACGAGGTCGAAGGCCGGCACCTCGTCGCCATGCGTCGAGAACGCGAGACGCAGCTCGCTCTCGTAGGACAGCGCGGCCGCGTCGAGATCGGCGGCTTCGGCGGGCATGCGGTGAATGCGATCGGGTCGCACGCCGGGGAGGTGCGAGATGAGCATCCCGTAGGCAACGCCGAAGTTCGACTCCGGATGATCCGGCGGCACGCTGCGCTCGTCGCCCCAGAAGAACTCCACCGCGCTCCAATCGACAGCCCCGCGGCGCTCGGGCTCGAGCAGCAACGGGTAGACCTGCTTCGGCGTTCCCCCTCCCGACAGCGCGACGCGAAACATCCCGCGTTCGTCGATGGCGGCGGTGGCTGCGGCGATGAAGTGATCGGCGACGGCGATCGCGACCGCATCCGCATCCGCCAGAACGGTGACTCGGGTCATGCCGCCGCCTCGCGCGACGAGGCGAGCAGGATGGCGGCCGCACGCACGGCCGACTCGTACACGGGGTCCGCCACATCCATGGTGAGCTGGGAGCTCAGCAGCTCGGCCTCGCTGGGAGACTCCATGGACACGCGCCGAAGCAGCGCCGTCATGCCGTCGGCGTTGGTGGCCACCACCGCGTGGTCGGCGTTGCGGTCGATGATGAATTCCGCGGCACCTGTCTCACCCAGCGACCGCAGGCGCACGGAGAGGAGGTCCCCGGGCCGCACCTCATCGGTGACCGCCGGCTTGAGGACGAGGTCGACCATCTCGTGCCGTCCCTCGAGCCGCAGCCGGAAGCCACCGTCGGCCAGTGCCTCCACGGTGCGATACCGCTTCCAGGCAAGGCGAGTGGCAATCCAGCCGGCATACAGCAGCGCCTGGGACATCGGTGCGTGGACGCCGGGAGCGACCTCGAGATCCTCGTCGTGCCGATCCGACGTGGGCGGCGGAACCGCGTAGGTGATGAGCAGCCGGCTGAGATTCGGAAGGTAACGGCGAAAGCGCGGCGCATCGAAGAACTGCGCCGTGAGTTCCTGCCACCAGGCCAGGCGGCCCCACGCCAGGTCCCCGACCCCGCTGCGACGTCGCAGGCTCGCCGTCCGGCGCAGGCCGGTGAGCAGGTCGCTGAAGTCGGACGAGTCGATGAGCACGCGGTCGCCCATGTCGACCAGCTGGTCGAAGATCGGGTCGCGCCAGGGCGGATCGCCGGGCCACCAGATGTGGGTCGGCAGGTCGTGGATGAGCAGTGGCGCCACGATGCCCGACAGGTGCTCGGAGGCCTCCCCGCGCACGGTGAGCACGACCTCCTCGTAGCAGACCTGGTCGCCGCCGCCGGCCATCTCGTTGCAGTGCGTGCTGATCCTGGCGTCGATCGGCTCGTGGTCTGCCCCCGACTCAGGCACGAGGACGATGGCGCGCGACGGATGCCGGACGCCGAGGCCCTCGAGGGTCCGGACCACGCGGTCGGCAGCGGACTCGTCGACCACCGTCACGATGAGGTTGAGGACGGAGGCCCGGCCGTGGGGCAGGCCCTTCTCGGTCACGAGCGGGTCGCCCCCATCGTCGAGGCCCGGGGGCGAATCCCACAGGGACGCGAGGTGGCCAGCGATCGCCCGCACCGACGTTCCGCGCTGCTCCCACATCGGCGTGGCGAGGCTCTCCGCCTCGCCGAAGCGCATGAGCCGCCGATGCACGGCATGCTCCTCGGTGGGAGGAGGCTGGGACGCGCTCACGGGCGCCTCCAGGCACGGCCGTCTCGTTCGAGAAGCTCGTCCGCGGCGGGCGGTCCCCAGCTGCCGGCGCCGTAGAAGTGCAGCGGGCCTCCGTTCCCGGCGTGCCACGCGTCCAGGATGGGATCGAGGATCTCCCACGCGCGCTCGACCTCGTCATCACGCGTGAAGAGGCTCGGATCGCCGATCATGGCGTCGAGGAGGAGGGTCTCGTAGGCATCGGGCGAGTCCACCGCGAAGCTCAAGCCGTAGCGGAAGTCCATGTTCACGGTCCGGATCTGGAGTCCCTGGCCGGGCACCTTGGCTCCGAAACGCAGGAGAATTCCCTCGTCGGGCTGGACGCGGATGGCGAGCACGTTCGCCTCGATCTGCGGCACGCCTGCCCGCGCGAAGAGCGCCAGCGGCGCCTGTTTGAACTGGACGGCGATCTCTGTCACGCGGCTCGGCAGCGCCTTGCCGGTCCGCAGGTAGAACGGTACGCCCGCCCAACGCCACGAATCGATCCCCAGCTTGAGGGCAGCGAACGTCTCGGTTTCCGAGTCAGGGGCCACTTTCTCGTCGTCGCGGTAGCTGACGACCTTCTCGCCCTCGACCCACCCCGAGACGTACTGGCCGCGGACCGTGTTGGTCGCCACGTCGGCGGCCGACATCGGCTTCACGCCGCGCAGCACCTTCATCTTCTCGTCACGCAGGTCCTCGGCGTGAAACTCGACCGGAGGGTCCATGGCGAACATGGCCATGAGCTGCAGTGCGTGCCCCTGGACGATGTCGCGCAGCGCGCCCGTCGCGTCGTAGAACTCGCCACGGCCCTCGACACCGACCGTCTCGGCGACCGTGATCTGCACCGAGTCGATGTAGCGCCGGTTCCAGATCGGCTCGAAGAGGCCGTTGCCGAAGCGGAAGACCGCCAGGTTCTGGACCGTCTCCTTGCCGAGGTAGTGATCGATCCGATACACCTGGGTCTCGTCGAAGACCTCGGCCAGCTCGCGATTCAGGGTCCGGGCGCTCTCGAGGTCCGATCCAAAGGGCTTCTCGACGATCACCCGCGTCCACCCGCGTCGCGAGCCGCTCCTGCGCCGATCCCCGTGGGACGCAAGGCCAGCCCGGTCGAGCTGATTCACGATCTCGGGATAGAGCGAGGGCGGCACCGCAAGGTAGAACAGCCGGTTGCCCGACGTGCCACGGTCGCGGTCGATGCGATCCAGGTGCTTGGCCAACTCGACATACGCGTCCGGGTCGTCGAAATCGCCCTGGTGGTACTCGATGCCACGGGCGAACGACTCCCAGATCGCCGGCTTGGCGGGCTTGTTGCGGCTGAAGCGGTTGATGCCGGCGAGCAGATGGTCGCGGAACGCGTCGTCATCGAGCTCGCGCCGGGCGAAGCCGACGACCGTGAACTCCGGCGGCAGGAAGCCGCCGAGCAGCGCGTTGTACAGCGCCGGGGCCAGCTTGCGCTCGGTCAGGTCCCCCGTGGCGCCACAGATGACCATGGTGCACGGCTCGGCCATGCGCTCGAGGCGCAGGCCCTCGCGCAGCGGGTTCGGCTGGGGTTGGCGCGCATCGGGGGCGTGGGAGGACCGCGGCTCTTCCACCGCCGGCGGATCTTCCTCGACGCGCGTCGCCATGACTACTCGCGGTCCTTGAGAGCGTGGCCGCCGAACTCGTTGCGCAGGGCGGCGAGGACGCGGTCGGTATACGAGTCCGGCTCGCGGCGGCTGCGGAAGCGCTCGATCAGGCTGAGCGTGATGACCGGCGCCGGGACGTCGTGGTCGATCGCCTCGGCCACCGTCCAGCGGCCCTCGCCCGAATCGGCAACCCAGCCCTTGATCTGCTCGAGGTCGTTGCCCTCCTTCTCGAAGGCATTCCCGGCCAGCTCGAGGAGCCAGGAGCGAATGACCGAGCCGTTGTTCCACATGCGGGCCACGGCGGCAAGGTCGAGGTCGTACTCGCCGGCGTGGAGGATGTCGAATCCCTCGCCGTACGCCTGCATGATTCCGTACTCGATACCGTTGTGGACCATCTTCGTGTAGTGGCCGGCTCCCGCATCACCGCAGTACAGGTACCCGTTCTCCGGTGCGAGCGTCCTCACCACGGGCTCGAAGCGTTCGAAGATCTCGCGCTTGCCGCCGAGCATCGCGCAGAAGCCGACCGTCAGCCCCCACACCCCGCCCGAGACGCCCATGTCGAGCCACTCGATGCCCCGCTCCGCCAGCTCGGCGGCGTGGCGCTTCGAATCGTGGAAGCGGCTGTTCCCCGCGTCGACGATCACGTCACCGGGCTCGAGGATGCCGGCGAGCTGGTCGATCATGGCGTCGGTGGCAGCGCCCGACGGCACGCTGATCACGACATGGCGTGGCGCCGGCATCATCTCGAGCAGGCGCTCGATCGGCTCGGCCACCGAGATGCGACCCTCGTTCTCCGGTTCGCCCGCGATCTCGGTCGCGACGGCCTCGGTCCGGTTCCAGGCCACGACGTCGTGCCCGCCCCGTGCCGCGCGGCGCGCCATCCCGGCGCCCATCCTTCCCAGTCCGGCGATTCCGACCTGCATGGTGCTCCCTACTGCGTGTGATTGTCGGCCGGCTCGCCGATGGCCGTGTCGACCATCGCCTCCAGGCGCTCGAGCCCGGATTGGAGGTCGGCAAGATGGATGCGCAGGGCACGACGCCCGCGCCGCTGAAGTGAGGTCAGGTCTCCGAGTGCCTGGGCCGCGATCAGGGTCGCGAATGACTCGTCCCAGCCCGGGATCGGCAGATCCTTGGACGGCTCGGCGGTGATCTGGAGGAACACCCCCGTCGACGGCCCGCCCTTGTGCAGCTGCCCGGTGGAATGCAGGAATCGCGGGCCGAACCCGAGCGTCGTCGCGACGCCGAGCGCATCGCGCACGTCAACTCGGATGCGCTGCAGTGCCTCCTCGACCCACGGGTCTGATGGGACGTAGGCGAGGATGGCAAGGTAGTCGCGTCCCGGACTGAGCAGCCCGAGAAGCTGCTGGACGGCCCCCTCGACGCTGACCGGCGTGTCGCCGATGGCCTCGGGATCGGCCGTGACCGACATGCCGGGCTCGCTCACCAGTGGACCCGTCTGCGGCAGCGCGCCGCGGCTGCGGTACGCGTCGAGCAGGTCGCGCGTCGCGTCCTTGCTCTCCTGCACGTTCGGCTGGTCGAACGGGTCGATGCCGAGCACGATGCCGGCGACGGCGGTGGCCACCTCCCATCGCACGAACTCGGCACCGATGTCGAGGGCATCGTCGAGGACGATCTCCTCGTCCGCCAGCGCGCTCATCGCCGGGTCGGTCTCGTCGCGGAGCCTGACGTGCACGAACAGGCGATCTTCCGCGTAGTCCGATGCCTGGCCGAGGGGCTCGCCCACGATCGGCACGATGCCCGTGCCGGCCTTGCCGGTGCTCTCCGCGATGAGCTGCTCGGCCCAGTCACCGAATGGCGCGAGACGCTCCGATGTGAGGATCGTGAGCTTGTCGCGCCCGGCCAGGGCAGCCTCGCCGATGAGTGCTCCGAGCCGGAGCCCCGGGTTATCGGCGGCATCCGGGTTACGGCAGGCTCCCGCCATTCGAGTTGCGCGCTCGAGGAGTCCGCCGATGTCGACCCCGGCCAGCACGGCGGGAACAAGGCCGAAGACCGTGAGCGCCGAGTACCGTCCCCCGACGTCGGGTGGAGCCTCGATGATGCCGCGGAACTCCTGGGCTCGGGCGAGCTCGCCGAGAACGGTTCCCGGGTCGGTGATCGCCAGGAAGTCGAGTGCCGGGGCGATCTCCCCCATCGCGGCCTGGTAGGCGTTCGGCTCGGTGGTGGAACCCGACTTCGAGCTGACGCAGAAGATCGTCCGCTTCTCGCCCGCCCAGGACCGGAACCCGCGCACGGCATCGGGATGCGTCGAATCGAGAATCCGCAGCTCGAGGCCATCGGCCGATGCTGCGCCGTTCCCGGACGGGCCGCCCGCCCACGCGAATACCCGGCTGAACAGCTCGGGCGCCAGGCTCGATCCGCCCATCCCGAGCACGGCCGCCCGACGGTAGCCGTCCTCGCGGATGTCACGCGCAAGGTGCTCGAGCTCGTCCACGCGGGCCGACATCGCTTCGGGAAGATCGAGCCAACCGAGCCACGCCGCGATCTCGTCGGCCGGCTTACCGGACTCGGCCCACAGCGAGCCGTCTTTCGACCACAGTCGGTCCGCGACCCGGTCGGTGGTGAACGCCTCCAGCCGCGACGCGACCGCGGCGTCGAGGTCGCTCATGCGGGGGCGAGCTCCTCTCGCTTCGACTCGATGGAGCTGATCAGCTCGTCGAAGCTCTTCGCGAAGGACGCGACTCCCTCGTCGATGAGCTCATTCGTCACCTGCTGCATGCTGATCCCCTGGGCCTCGACCTCGCGCAGCGCCTGGCGGGCGCCGTCGATGTCGCCATCCAGCCGTCGTTCGACGTTGCCGTGGTCGAGGAACGCCGTGATCGTCTCCAGCGGCATGGTGTCGACTGTCTCGGGGCCGATGAGCTCCTCGACGTAGAGCACGTCGCGGTAGTCGGGGTTCTTCGTGCTCGTGCTGGCCCACAGGCAGCGCTGAACCTGGGCGCCGGCCGCGCGGAGGTCGGCGAACTCATCGCCCCCGAAGATCCGGCCGAAGGAGTCGTACGCCATGCGGGCGTTGGCGATGGCCGCCTTGCCGCGCGCCTCGAGCGCGCTGCGCGTGCCGATATCGGTGAGCATCTTGTCGACCTTGGTGTCCACACGGCTCACGAAGAAGCTCGCAACGCTGGCCACCCGGGACAGATCGCCGCCGCCCTCGTGCAGCCGTCGGAGGCCGGCGATGTAGGCCCGTGCCACGCGCTCGTAGATCTCGACGCTGAACATCAGGGTCACGT
>JAGXHP010000149.1 GCA_024636135.1 Chloroflexota bacterium | reverse complement strand
GAGCTCATCGAGGCGCTCCCGTGGCAGCGATCGAATCAGCGGGCGCAACGCCCCGACGAACGATGCGTAGGGAAGGCCGGCATCGCCCAGCTGGAGGCAGTCCCCGATCAGCACCTGGGCGCCGGCGTCGCGGGCACCGCTGGCAAATTCCGAGATCAGCCGTGTCTTGCCGATCCCGGCGTCGCCGGCCACAAGGCACATCGTCGCCCGATGGCTCGAGGCGAGCGCGAGTGCCGTACGCAAACCCGTCAGCTGGGCGCCTCGTCCGACGAAGGTCGGACTGCTCACACGGACCATGTCGCCGATGATACCCATGGCGCCCCCGGGGGCCGGCCTCTCGTCGATGATGACCCGCGAGAGGTGGCTGGCTCGGCGACCGGCTCCCCCCGGGCGCCCCCCGCGCCACGGTCGCCGCGCCCTCCCCCAGGCCAAAACCCAACGACCGGAGCGTAGCCTAAAGGTTGACGCCGCGCATCTAGAGAACCTTTATTTTCCCTCAGGTGCCGGACTCCCACGACTCGCTGTACGCCTGCTGCTCGGGCGTCAGCCGATCGATGCGGATCCCCATGCTCTCGAGCTTGACTCGTGCCACCTCGCGGTCGATGTCATCCGGGATCCCGTACACGTCCGGATCCAGCTCGGTCACGTGCTCGCGCAGCCATTCGAGGCCGAGGGCCTGGTTGGCGAAGCTCATGTCCATCACCAGGGCAGGGTGCCCTTCGGCAGCTCCCAGGTTCACGAGCCGACCGTCGGCCAGGACGTAGATGCGCCGACCGTCGGGCATCAGGTACTCGCGGGTGAAGGGCCGGACCTCGCGGCTCGACTCGGACTGCTCCTCGAGCGCGCCGAGCTCGAACTCGTCGTTGAAGTGCCCGGCATTGGCGAGGATCGCGCCGTCGGGCATCACGGGGAAGTGGCTCGCGCCCCACACGTTGAGATTGCCCGTGGCGCTGATGAAGACGTCGCCGACCCGCGCGGATGCGGCCGCGTTCATGACCCGAAAGCCATCCATGGCTGCCTCGAGGCCACGAATCGGGTCCACCTCGCACACGACGACGTTGGCGCCCATGCCGTGCGCTCGCGACGCGATCCCGCGTCCGACCCACCCATAGCCGCCGACGACGACCGTCTTGCCGGCGAACAGGATGTTCGTCGCGCGCAGGATGCCGTCAATCGCGCTCTGGCCGGTGCCGTAGCGGTTGTCGAACAGGTGCTTGGTGAGCGCCTCGTTCACCGCCACCACCGGGTAGCGAAGCTTGCCGGCCTTGGCCATCGCGCGCAGCCGGATGACCCCGGTCGTCGTCTCCTCCGTGCCGCCGACGACGAGGTCGAGCAGCTCGGTCCGCTTGGTGTGAAGCTCGTTCACGAGATCCGCACCGTCATCCATGGTGATCTGGGGCTTATGGTCGAGCGCCGCACCGATGTGGGCGTAGTAGGACTCGCGGTCCTCGCCCTTGATGGCGTACACGGGGATGCCGTAGTGGACGACCAGCGAGGCCGCCACGTCATCCTGCGTCGAGAGTGGATTCGAGCTGCAGAGCACGACGTCCGCACCCCCGTCGGCGAGGGTGCGCACGAGATTGGCGGTCTCCGCCGTGACGTGCAGGCACGCGCTGATCTTCCAGCCGGCGAGGGGCCGCTCATCGGTGAATCGCTGGCGGATGGCCGCCAGCACCGGCATCTGGCGGTCGGCCCATTCGATCTTCAGTCGTCCGGCATCGGCCAGGCCGATATCGGCGACGTCGTGCTTCACTTCGGTTCGCGTTGCCACGGAATTCGCATTGCCTCTCGTATCGGTCGCATGAGTCCCCATCCACCGGCCCGCCGACGCGCGAGGCGCTCGACCAGCTGGCAGTGGGTACGGTAGCCGAGGCGGCCGTATGCCGCGACGGCGGGGAGGTTGTCGGCGTGCACATTGAGCGCCACGTCATCGACCCGGCTCAGCAGCTCCGCGGTCACCGCACTCGTCACCATCTTCGCGAAGTCGTGCCCGCGGAAGTCCACGTGGGTCATGACGTTCCCGACGATCGCGATCTCCTCGCGCCCGTTGATGGCATGCGTCCCGGCCGCACTGACCAATCGTCCCCGCACGCGGACGCCGTAGTAGACGCCGTCCTCCACGATCGAGGCCGGGAACCCGCCACGGTAGCCGAGCTGGTACAGCTGGTTCAGGTCGTCGATGTCGAGAGCGGTCAGGCGCTGTGCGGGACCGGCAAACGGCGTGAATGTCGAGTGACCGACGACCATGCGCAGCATCGCGAGCGGCGCTTCGAGCTCGTAGAGGTCGTCGACGGCCGCCTGGTGCAGCTCCGTGGCCTGCAGGTAGGCATCGCGTGGCTTGAGGACCGACTCGAGGATGGCCCGGCACCCGTCCGGATCGCCCATGAGAAAGAGTGGCTGCGGGACCAGGCCCTCATGGTGCATCGCGAGCGCCGTCGGCGTGCCCGATCCGTCGTGGGCAATGGCCCAGGCCACGCGGCTGCGATTCGGGCCGTCGAGATCGCCGAGGGCGTAGGCCGCATACAGCCGGTCGCGCCGCAGGAATGCGGCGATCTCGCCGCGATCGCTGACGGCCCGCGCGCGGGCCCGGGTGGATGCGGCTACGGCCATTGCTGCCGCAGGCTCAGTACGTCAGAAGGGCGTGGATCTCGAACTCGTCGAGCTTCTCGCGACCCTTGAGCGCGCCGAGCTCGACCATGAACGAGAGGCCGGCGATTTCGCCGCCGAGCCGGCGCACGAGCTCGATCGTTCCCATCACCGTCCCGCCGGTGGCCAGCAGATCGTCGACCAGCAGCACCCGCTGGCCCTTGGCAATCGCGTCGGAATGGATCTCGAGCGTGGCGGTGCCGTACTCGAGCTCGTACTCGACCTCGATCGTCTCGGCGGGAAGCTTGCCGAGCTTCCGGACCGGCACGAAGCCCGCACCGAGCTTGTAGGCCAGCGGCGCCGAGAAGATGAACCCGCGCGACTCCATCCCGACAATGACGTCGACCTTGGTGTCGCCGATCGCGTCGGCCATGCGGTCGATGACCTCGCGGAACGCATCCGCGTCCTTGAGCAGCGTCGTGATGTCGTAGAACAGGATGCCCGGCTTGGGGAAGTCCGGGACCTCCCTGATCAGGGCGCGAAGGTCGTCGACGCTGGAGACAGTCACGAGGTGGGGGCACTCCGGATTGAGGGTTCGGTTGGCTGAATCAGTGCCGGGTGAGTCTAGACCGATGGTCTCATGCGCGGCAATGGAACCCGTGGCCGATGTTGGCCTCGCTCCCCTGCTTCAGTCCGACTTGGGATTCGGATGCGCGCGGCCGATCTGCACCACCACGTGCTGCGCGTGGGCCTCCACGGC
Organism: Chloroflexota bacterium; assembly: GCA_024636135.1. Classification (GTDB taxonomy): domain Bacteria; phylum Chloroflexota; class Limnocylindria; order QHBO01; family QHBO01; genus JACDBZ01. Next base: position 4,949 of record JAGXHP010000149.1, on the reverse strand, counting down.
CCGCGCGTCGTATGCGGCATCCTCGCTCTCGCCGAGGTAGGCACGAGCGGCCAGTTCGAGCACGGGCCGATGCTTGGCAGGCAATCGGGACAACGCCCACGCCGCGGCGCCATCCTTCGAGCGCACCTCGCCGGTGGCCACGGTCGTCCACATCCGCGCGAGCGTCAGCAGCACATTCCGGGTGTCGGACGCGAGGTCGTCCAGCAGGCTCGGGATCTCGTCGGAGATGGCGCGCATGACGTCCGCCTGCGGCACGGGGTCGAGGAGGTCCGCCGCCGGGCGCCCCAGCAGAAGCCGGTTCCCGCCCCGGACCATCGTGACCAGCAGCGCGACGTCCGGGCTGCTATCGGGCGATGGAGGCAGGCGCCCATCGGCGATGTCGTCGCGCAGCCATTCGCCGTACTGGAGGTCGAATCGAGGCGGGTAATGCCATGGCCGCACCTCGTCGCGAACGACGATCGTCAGCTCGACGGGCCGCCAGCCAGCCGGCCGAAGGTGGTCCCGTCGCGAGGTGAGGACGATCCCGCCCACGATGGCGTGCTTCTCGGCATCGGTCAGCCGGCGGGCGATTACGGCGAACAGGTCGAGATCACTGTCGCGACGCAGTCCGTCGGCGACCGCCGAGCCATAGAGGTAGACCCCTGCGAGCAGACCTGGAGGCAGGGCCGTCTGAAGGGCCTCAAGCACCGCGCCGATCTGGTCCTCGATCGGGTTGCGATCCGGCATTGGCCGGGTCAGCTCGCTGCGAGACGTCGAAGCACCGTCTGCAGGACGCCGCCGTTGCGCAGGTAGGTGACGTCGATCTCGCCGTCGAGCCGAGCCACGGTGCGGAACCGCACCTCCCGCCCATCCTCGCCGCGTGCCGAGACGGTCACCTCCATGCGCGGCCGGAGCCCGTCGGCGAGCCCGGTGATCTCGAAGACCTCGCGCCCGGTGAGGCCGAGCGATGCTGCGGATTCTCCGGGCAGGTATTGCAGGGGAATGATCCCCATCCCGACGAGGTTCGAGCGGTGGATGCGTTCGTAGGACTCGGCGACGACCGCACGGACTCCCTGGAGCATCGGACCCTTGGCGGCCCAGTCGCGCGACGAGCCGGAGCCGTACTCATTGCCTGCCAGGACGAGGAGCGGCGTTCCCTCTTCGCCGTACTTCGCGGCCGCGTCGAAGATGCTCATGCGCTCCCCGCTGGGCAAGTGCTCCGTCACGTTCCCCTCGGCGTCCGGTGTCAGCAGGTTGCGGAGGCGGATGTTGGCGAACGTCCCACGCATCATCACCTCGTGGTGGCCGCGACGCGATCCGTAGGAATTGAAGTCGCGGCCATCGACGCCGTGCTCGGTCAGCCACGTCCCGGCCGGCGAGGTGCGGGCGATCGCGCCCGCCGGTGAAATGTGGTCCGTCGTCACGCTATCACCCAGCACTGCCAGCGCCCGTGCGCCGACGATGTCGTCCGGATCCGCGGGCCCCGCCTCGATGGCGTCGAAGAACGGGGGCCGTGCCACGTAGGTGGATGCGGGATCCCACGCGTAGCGGTCGCCCGCCGGCACCGGCAGATTCCTCCAGCGATCGTCGCCGTCAAAAACCGACGCGTAGTTGCGCTTGAAGACGTCCCCGCGGACGGCCTTGACGACGACCGAAGCGATCTCCTCGGCCGATGGCCAGATGTCGGCGAGCATCACCGGCCTGCCCTCGGCATCGGTCCCGAGCGGTTCGCTGGTCAGGTCGATGTCGACCCTGCCCGCGAGTGCGAAGGCGACGACGAGCGGCGGCGACGCGAGGTAGCTGGCGCGTGCCAGCGGATGGATGCGGCCCTCGAAGTTGCGGTTTCCGGAGAGCACGGCGACCGCGGCGATGTCGTTGGCCTCGATCGCCTCGGCCACTGGGTCGGCGAGCGGTCCGGAATTGCCGATGCAGGTCGTGCAGCCGTAGCCGACGAGGTGGAAGCGCAGCGCTTCGAGCGGATCCATGAGACCGGCCGCGTCGAGATAATCGGTCACGGCGCGGGAGCCCGGGGCGAGCGACGTCTTCACCCAGGGCTTCGTCATGAGGCCGCGCTCGACGGCCTTCTGCGCAAGAAGCCCGGCCGCCACCATCACCGAGGGGTTGCTCGTATTTGTGCAGGAGGTGATTGCGGCAATGACGACCGATCCGGTTCGGATGGAGTGCCGCTGACCATCGAGGCGCACCTCAGCAGCCCGGTAGTGGGCATCGGCGGGAAGCGTCTCGGGAACGTGCCGTTCGGGGGCCTGCTCGGCGTTCTCTGCAGCCCGGGGATCGCGGGTGTACGCCGGCGGATCAGAGGCGGGAAACGACTCGACACTCGCCTCGTCGACGGTGCCGCGGGACCCGTGCACGCCCTCACCGGGATGCTCGTGCCGGGTGCCGTCCGCGTGAGAGTGCAGTCCGTTGGGGAACGCGGCGTGGAAGCTTGTCCGCATGTCGGTAAGGGCAACCCGGTCCTGGGGACGCTTCGGGCCGGCCAGCGACGGCACTACGGTCGACAGGTCGAGACTGAGCGACTCGCTGAAGTTCGGCTCCGGCGAGTCATCAGTCCGGAACAGGCCCTGCGCCCTCGCATAGGCCTCGACCCGCGCGACGGTCTCGTCCGGCCGGCCGGTCATCCGCAGGTAGCGCAGCGTCTCGTCGTCGATCGGGAAGAGCGTCGCGGTGGCGCCGAACTCCGGCGACATATTGCTGATGGTGGCGCGGTCCGCCAGGCCCAGCCGCGAAAGGCCGGGCCCATGGAACTCGACGAACTTGCCGACCACCCCGTGGGCACGCAGCATCTCGGTCACGTACAGGACGAGGTCCGTCGCCGTGGCGCCGGAGGGCATCTCACCGTCGAGCCGGAAGCCCACCACGATCGGCATCGGCTGGTACAGCGGCTGGCCCAGCAGCGCGGCCTCGGCCTCGATGCCCCCCACACCCCAGCCGACGACGCCGAGGCCGTTGATCATCGTGGTGTGCGAGTCGGTGCCGACCAGCGTATCGGGGATGAGCACGCCGTCACGCTCGGAGACGACGTCGGCCAGGTACTCGAGGTTGACCTGGTGCACGATGCCAGTGCCGGGAGGTACGACGCGAAAGTCCTTGAACGCCTGCTGCGCCCAGCGCAGCAGCGCGTAGCGCTCACCGTTGCGCTCGTACTCGCGCTCGACGTTGATGAGGAACGCGGCATCGGTGCCGAACTGGTCCACCTGCACCGAGTGGTCGATGACGAGATCGGCCGGAACGAGCGGGTTGACGCGGGCGGGATCCCCGCCCATCTGTGCGACGGCATCGCGCATTGCCGCGAGGTCGACGACGCACGGCACGCCGGTGAAATCCTGGAGAATGACGCGCGCCGGCATGAACGGCAGCTCCGCCTCAGCCGGCCGGGTGGGATCCCACGAGGCCAGCGCGCGAACATCGTCCTGCGTCACGAGGTCGGGGTGCGTCACGGCGCCGCGCAGCATGTTCTCGAGCAGGATCTTGACGGTGTACGGCAGTCGCTCGAGATCGACCGCGCCGGCGGCGTCGAGCCGGTAGTAGTCGAAGGTCCGATCACCGACGCGCAGTGAATCTCGGACAGTGCCGGGGTCGAAGGGTGATTGGGACGTCACGGTCGCCTCCTTGTCGTCGCCGCGCGTGATGCGGCTGCGGTGAGAAGTCGGCGCCGGACGGGTGCGCCCGTCCCGGGTCGAGGTGAGGCTCAAGTATAGCGACGACACTCACGTTCGGGCATGGCCACCGCGGCTAGTCCGTCACCTCGACCACGATCCACGTTTCCAGGTCGAGCGTCGGGCCTGAGCATTCCTCCCCGATCGCCCCGACGGCAATCACGTCCACTCGCCAGCGCCCGACCGGCAGGCGCAGCTCAGGCTGCGAGAAGTACTCGCGCAGGAATCCCGCATTCGGTTCGTCGCCGCTGAATCCCCCGCTCTTCTGGAACGGGTAGCGTTTCGCCTCGCCGGCAGCGAACTCGAGGCGGGCGCAGTCGCCCGTCCACGCCGGCTCGCCCGACGTCAGGCCGTCGCTCGGACGCGTCACGGAGAACGCCACCGGACCGCTCCCCGATCCCGACAGCGTGGCGTTGCCCGGCCCGTTGAACACGAGCGACGCCTCGATCGCGATCGGATCACCTGAGGACACGACCGGCTCGTCGACCATCACGGCCAGGGTGAAACCATCGCCGGTTGCCACGTTGGAGCGTGGGAGGTCGGCCGGCGGGTCGGCCGAGCCGCAGGCGGTAAGGATCAGCCCGATGACCAGGACCCCGGTGGGGATGCGCATGGCCACCCAGACGCGGTGGAATGGCATCGGGTTGCCCCCAGCGAGGTGCGACAATCCCCGAATGATGCCCGAGCGTCGCTGGGCCCCCGTCGCCGTCGCGCTCCTCCTCCCACTGCTGGGATTGGGTCTGCTCATCCTTCGACCCGAGCTCGACCTCCCCTGGGAGCATCACCCGAGCCACTTCTGGCTTGTCCTCATGACAGCGGCCACCAGTGTCGTCCTGGCATTCCTCACCAACCAGGCGGCCAGCCGGCACGCCGATGCGCGACTCGTGCTCATGAGCCTGGCCTTCATGGTCAGCGCCGGGTTCCTCGGGCTCCACGCCCTCGCGACACCGGGCGTGCTCCTGGATTCGGCCAACACCGGCTTCGTGATAGCCACTCCGGTCGGCCTGATCCTGGCGGCGGTGCTGGCGGCGGCATCGGCCTCCCCACTTGCGGGCTCACGCGGCCGCACGGTCCTGCAGGTTCACCGCTGGCTGCGTTGGTCCATCGCCGCCCTGCTCCTGGCCTGGGGCGCTGCATCGCTGCTCCAGCTCGAGCCATTGCGGACGCCGATGACCGACGAAACCGTGAGCGGACCGGTCGCCGCGGTCGCGGTGGCGGCCGTGGTGCTGTATGGCTACGCGGCGTGGCGCTACGCCGGAATCGCTCGACGCCGGTCGAGCGCCGTCTCCCTGG
>JAGXHP010000148.1 GCA_024636135.1 Chloroflexota bacterium | reverse complement strand
TGAACTTCGAGATGAGCGGTCCACCCACCATGGCCGCCAGGATGCTCCCCGTCTCGCCGCCCATCGTGACGTACACCCCGTTCGGTCGCAGCGCGCGACGCACCGAGCGGATCGAATGGTGCGATTCGACCGCCGCGATCCAGTCGTAGCGTTCATCGGCCTTGGTGTAGTCGACCTTGGTGTAGTCGAGCACGTGATCGGCGCCGAGGGAACGCACGAAGTCGAGTTTGTCGCCGCTGGCGACGCCGGTCACCTCGGCCCCCATCGCCTTGGCGATCTGAACGGCGAACGGGCCGACGTTGCCGGATGCGCCGTCGATCAGGACCCGATCGCCGGGCTGGACCGTTCGGCCGCTGCCGAGCCGGAACCCCTGGATGGCAAGGATCGCCGAATGCGGCAGCGTGGCGGCCTCCTCGAACGACATGCCGGGCGGCATCGGCTGAAAGGCGCGCTGCGGCGCGCACACGTACTCGGCAAAGCTGCCCTGGCCGCCGATGAACATGTCGCCGAAGACCTCGTCGCCAGGCTTGAGGTCCGTGACGCCGGTGCCGACGGACTCGACCACGCCGGCCGCGTCCACGCCGATGCTGTGGCTTCGGGGCGCCCGCAGGCCCATGAACAGGCGGACGAAGCTTGGTTTCGGCTTCAGGCCGTCGAGGTCGGCACGGTTGACCGACGCCGCTCGAATGCGAACCAGCACCTGACCATCGGTTGGGACGGGGACGTCAACGTCCCTGATCTCGACGACGTCGGGAGGGCCGTATCGGTCCCTGAGTGCCGCCTTCATGTGCCACCGTCCGACGCTTGTGCCGAAAGCGCAGCGAGAATTGCCTGCCCCTCGTCGGCCTTCCGCCACGCCCAGACGGAGAGCTCCGGCGAGTCAATGCCATGCGCGGAGAGAGTCGTTCGGATCTGGCTGCGATGATCCGTGGCGTGGTGGATGATCTGCGCCAGGAGCATCGAGGTCGCCAGATCGAACGCCTCGCCGTCATCGATGTCGACGAAGAACCGGTCCTCGGTGAGCCCGTCGACGTACGCGATGAGCGCGGAATCGGCCGCATCGGCGACACGGCGCTGCTCGTCCCAGCCGGAGAATGGCCCACCGTCCGAGATCTGCGGCACCTCGGGTGTGGCGGGAATGATCCGCACATAGTCGGCATCGCTGGAGCCGAGGTGGCGGAGCGTCTCGAGCGAGTTCCCGTAGGTCCCAGGCACGGTGAGCGACAGCTGGTCGGCATCGAGCTCTGACAGGAAGTCAATCAGGACCAGATTGGCCCAGCGGTGGTGCCGATAGATGTTCGCCCAGATGTTCATAGCGCATGAGTGACCATATCAGCCTGTTCGCCGCCCGGCGTCCAGCGCAGTACGCCAGCGTCAGCCGATATATCACTACTGATATAGACCCTGACAGCGCGGCGGATGACCCGAACTGCTCGCAGTGCGCCATCTTGACAATGCCGTGATACAACCGTATGGTTGTTTCATGCAGATTGCACTTCCCGACTTCGATCGAATGTTCGGCGCGCTGGCGGACCAGACCCGCCGCGATATCGTGCGCCGCGCGATCGACGCGGAGGAGGGCATCGCCGAACTGGCCGGTCACTACCCCATGAGCTTCGCGGCGGTGCAGAAGCACGTCGCGATCCTCGAACGGGCGGGGCTCGTCACCAAGCAACGCATCGGGCGGCGCAAGGTCGTCCGCACCAATCTCGACGGGCTGCGCGTTGCGCGCCGCCTGCTCGACCGGTACGAGGAGCTTTGGCGCGGTCGCGTCGATCGCATGACCGAGCTCGTCGCAGAGGGGAAGGGGACCGACCAATGACCGTCACCGCCGTCCGCAAGGACCCGCAGACGCTGACCATGACCCTGGAGGCCGAGTTCGACGCTTCACCAGAACGGGTGTGGCAGCTGTGGGCGGATCCGCGCCAGCTCGAGCGCTGGTGGGGACCACCCACCTACCCCGCCACGTTCACGCAGCACGACCTGTCGTCCGGCGGCCACGTGGCGTATTACATGACCGGCCCCGAGGGCGACGAGATCCATGGGTACTGGGAGGTTCTGGAGACCGATCCGCCGCGCCGCCTCCTCTTTCGCGATGGCTTCGCGAACGCCGACGGCACGCCGGACGACTCCCTCCCCAAAAACGACGGTCGAATCACGATTGAGGACATCGGCGGCGGGCGTACCCGGATGTCGATCGAGAGCATCTTCCCCACCGCGAACGCCATGGAGCAGATCCTGGCCATGGGCATGGAGGAAGGCCTGACACAGGCGGTCGGCCAGATCGATGGCATCCTCGCGGAAAACGTCGTCACGCCGATCGGCGACCGATGAACATCACCCACCACACGTCAAGGATTCGAAGATGACCGCCACGACGACCCAGGCGACCACAGGCACCCTCCCCACCGAGGGCGGGACACTGACGTACGACATCCGGAGCAACCCCGAGACCACCGAGCCGATCCTCCTCTTGATCGGCTCACCGATGGGCGCCTCCGGCTTCGGCACGCTGGCCGGCCACTTCGCCGACCGGACGGTCGTGACCTACGACCCGCGGGGCGTCGAACGCAGCACGAAGGACGATCCCGCGAGCCCGTCGTCGCCCGAAGACCACGCGGATGACCTACATCGGCTCATTGAAACGCTCGGAGCCGGGCCGGTGGATCTGTTTGCAAGCAGCGGTGGCGCGGTAAACGCGCTGGCCCTGGTTGCGATGCATCCCGATGACGTCCGAACATTGGTCGCGCACGAGCCCCCACTCGCCTCGATCCTGCCCGACCGCGAGAACGCGGAGGCGGCCGCCCGAGCGATCATGGAGACGTACAACCGCAGCGGTTGGGGCGCGGGCATGGCGCACTTCATCGCCGTCGTGAGCCACAAGGGCAAGTTTCCCAACGACTACGCGCAGCAGCCGGCGCCGGATCCCGCGATGTTCGGGATGCCGACAGAGGACGATGGCAACCGGAACGATCCGATGCTTGGTTCGAACATGGTCAACACCACCCACTACGTTCCCGACATTGACGCTCTGCGGGCCGCGTCGACGCGGATCGTGATCGCGGCCGGCGCAGAGTCGGATGGCGAGATGGCGCAACGCGGCGCCGTCGCCGTCGCCGACCGCCTCGGCACGGAGCCGGTGATCTTCCCGAGCGGACACGGCGGGTTCCTCGGCGGCGAATACGGTCAGACCGGGGAACCGGACGGGTTCGCCGCGAAGCTGCGCGAGGTGCTCGCCGGGGAGTGACCGGCGACGACGATGTATCGGCGCAACGGCGCCCCAACGCACCTACGGGCGTCACGTCTCCGACATAGCGGTCGTGAAGTGGCCTGAAGGAGCAACAAGGGCTGAATCGGGCCAATGTTGAGCCGATATATCAGCAGAAAGGCGCCCGGATCGGCCTTGAGGCGCGATTCTGACGATCCATCGGCGACGGCGAGGGCGCGTCCGCTACCGTACCTCCGATGGTGCATCGGCTCACGAAGGAACGGGCTCGGCGAGCGGCGGTACGAGCGCAGGTCCTGGAGGCAACCCGGCCGACGGACCTGGTGGGGCTCGTGGAGCAGCTGACGATGCTCCAGATCGACCCGACATCGGCCATCGCTCCGAGCGCGGACCTCGTCGCCTGGAGCCGGTTGGGGTCGTCGTATCAGCCGGCCGACCTGACGCGGGCGCTCGAGCAGGATCGGACGCTGTTCGAGTTCGACGCCATGGTGAGACCGATGCGGGACCTTGGCCTCTACTTGGCCGAGGTGGTCAATCTGGTCTTCGGCGAGAAGCACCGTGCCTGGCTGCGCGCCAACGATGGCTTTCGCCGCGATGTCCTGGACCGCCTAGCCGACGCCGGACCGCTCAGCTCGCGCGCCATCCCCGACACCGCCGCCGTCCCGTGGCCCTCGAGCGGATGGACCAACAACCGCAACGTGACCCAGATGCTGGAGCTCCTCCAGCGGCTGGGCGAGGTGGCCATCTCAGGTCGGGTGGGTCGCGAGCGGATCTGGGACCTCGCCGAACGCGTGTACCCGTCCGACCTCGAGATCCCCAGCGCCGAGGTTGCGTCGCGGCTGAGAAGCGAGCGACGGCTTGTGTCGCTTGGCATCGCCCGCGGCAAGCCGCGCTCCGTGCCCGGGGAGCCGGTCCACGTCGACGACACCGGCGAACCGGCCGTGGTCGAGGGGACCAAGGGCGAGTGGCGTGTCGATCCCGCGGCACTCGACGACGGCTTCGCGGGTCGAACCGCGCTCCTGTCGCCCTTCGATCGGCTCATCCACGACCGGGTCCGCGCCATGGAGCTGTTCGAGTTCGAGTACGTGCTCGAGATGTACAAGCCGGTGGCGAACCGGCGGTGGGGCTTCTACGCCCTGCCGATCCTCCACGAGGACCGGCTCGTCGGCAAGGTGGACGCGGCGGCCGACCGCAAGGCGTCCGTCCTGAGGGTCCATGCTATCCACGAGGATGTGAAGTTCACCCGGGCGATGCGGACCGCCATCCTCGATGAGCTCGACCAGCTCCGCGCGTGGCTGGCGCTCGACGCGACCGAGGGCTAGACGCGACGCATCGACAACGCCGAGCTCGTGGAGTGTGCGGAACTGGCCGGCGGCGACGATGTATCGGCGGTAAGGCGCCTCAACGCCCTTGCGGGCGCCACGTCGCCGACATATCGGTCGTGAAGTGGCCCGGATGAGCAACCAGGGCTCCTTCGGGCCAAGGCACAGCCGATATTTCAGCAGGAACGCGCCCGGATCGGGGTTGAGGCGCAATTCCGACGATCAATCGGCAGAACCTCCGCTACGGGCACGTGCCTGGCAGCCTGGTCCACGAGTATCGGTCGCGCCATCAGGCATTCGGCGTGCTCGGCGGCAGAGGTCGCCGCCTTGCGCGCTCGGTCTCGCGGCGATGTCTGCGCTCGACCGGCATCCTGGCGAGGATGGCCGCGGCGTCGGCCCAGCTGGCGGCGGGCTCGGCGGCCCGGAGCTCCTGCAGCTTGCGGTAGGTCCACAGGTAGCGGTCCCCATCGGTCTTGAAGTCGTAGGCCCGGCGCAGGCCGGACGACTCGATCGCCTCGAGGGCGGGCAGCCAGCTGGTGTCGTACCAGTCTCGCGTCGCCTCCGCGATCGGCACCAGGCTCCCCCGCTGCTGGCTGAGCTCGTACGCGTGTGCCTCGATGACCTGCAGCAGCTCGCCGTAGCCGAGCGGTCGAGAGAACTCCACGATTGCTTCAGGCGCCACGTCGTGCAGACCCGTCCGTTCCTTGAAGCGCCGATGCTGCTCGGTGTGGATCAGCTCGAGGATGTCCACGTCGGGATGCAGCCGGTGCGAGGTCTCGATCTGCGTGACCTCGGCATCCATGACGTCGGCACCCTGCTGCCGGGCGAGCGCCACGCGGTGGTGGCCGTCGACGACGAAGTACAGCCCACCGGCCTCATAGACGGTGATCGGCGGCATCGGCCGGTCGCCGAACGCCGCGCGCAGCCCGTCAATACGCTTCTTCAGATCGCGACGGCGGGTGCGGAAGAACCGGTCGAAGTCGACGGACCGATCCACCGAACCGACGATCGCGTCCGTCGGGATCTCGCGCATGCCCACAAACCGCTCTCCACGGACGCGAAGGTGCCGTCTCACATCGCGCAGCGGGAGGAGCGACTCGTTCGCCACCGGAGGCCTCGCGGCTAGAGCTCGCCGGGCCAGCGGCGAGCGATGTACTCGGCCCACGATTCGTCCGGCTTCGGATCGGCTGCCTCGAATTCGGCGTAGGCGTTGGCGAGATGGGTGCCCACGCGATCGGCTGCGACATCGTGTCCCAGGATCTCAGCCAGGCCGTGCTCGACGGCGTACGCCCCGTACCACTGCGGCCATTCCTCGTCGAACACGCCATTGAGCTCGGTCGCTTCGTAGCGGCCGTGCGACTGTTGCGCCTCGTTGAGGAGGGCCGTCAGTCGGCCGGTCTGCTCGGAATCCATCGAAGTGCTCCGGTGCGGAAATCGAGGATACGCTCCACGGCCAGCGCGTCTCGCCCGTACGGGTTCACCCTCGAGCCAGATCAGGACTGCGGGACAGCTGCAACGGGCCGAATGGCCCGGGCGGTCATTGAACTCCGCTCGTAGCGTGAAGCGAGAACCCCCAACGAGGTGCTCCATGAAGATCGCGAACCGGGTCCTGGTCGTCACCGGGGCGGGAAGCGGAATCGGCCGCGAGGTGACGCTCGAAGCCCTGCGGCGCGGCGCACGCGTGGCGGCCTCCGACATCAACCCGACCACGCTGGAAGAGACTGCGCAGCTGGCCGCGGCCGGCGACCGCGTCTCGACTCACGTGCTCAACGTGGCTGATCGGTCCGCCGTCGAGGCGCTGCCTGGGGCCGTCATCGACGCGCACGGGGCCGTCGACGGGATCGTCCACTGTGCCGGGATCATCCAGCCGTTCGTCCGGCTCAAGGACCTCGAGTACGAAGCGATCGACCGTGTCTTCGCCTCGAACTGGCTCGGCACCCTGTACCTGACCAAGACCTTCCTTCCGGTGCTGCTCGGCCGCCCCGAGGGCCACATCGTGAACGTCTCGAGTATGGGCGGCTTCCTTCCCGTTCCCGGCCAGACCGTGTACGGGGCGTCGAAGGCGGCGGTCAAGCTGCTCACCGAGGGACTCCACTCAGAGTGCCGCGGCACGAACGTTCGGGTCACCGTCATCTTCCCGGGCGCGGTGGCGACCAACATCACGCAGAACTCCGGCGTCGACGTGCCGATCAGTGGCGCCGATGCAGAGAAATTGGCGAGCCGCACGACTTCAGCGGACAAGGCCGCGCGGATCATTCTCGATGGGATGGAACGGGACGCCTATCGCGTCATGGTCGGGAACGATGCGAAGTTCATGGACCGGATCTATCGACTGAGCCCCCGTCGCGCCGCGGGCTTCATCGCAAACCAGATGAAGCGCCTGCTGCCGGCCTGACGGCCAGCACGCCCTGCACGCTACGGGCGCCAAGGCGAGTGCCGAACCACGGCGCGAGCGCCCACCTCGATCCCGCACGATGGCGCCATGACTGTTGCCAACCGTCCCGTCGAATGACTGAAAACATCACCGTGGTGCCTGCTAACCAGGCCCCCTGGAAGGACATCGAGGCGATCTTCGGCTCGCGAGGGGCGGCGTCGACGTGTTGGTGCCAGCGGTACAAGCTCGCGCCCCGCGAGTCGTTCGGATCCTTTCCCGCCGAGGAGCGCGCCGTCCGCCTGCGGACCCAAACGAACGCCAATACCCCGGACGCCGAGTCGACGACTGGGCTCGTCGCCTATCTCGAAGGCACCCCCGTCGGCTGGTGCGCCGTTGAGCCGCGTCCCGCGTACGAGGGCCTGCTCCGGGTGTACCGGACACCGTGGGAGGGTCGCAACGAGGACAAGGCCGACGAGAGCGTGTGGGCGGTGACCTGCGTGTTCGTCCGCGCGGGGTATCGGCGTCAGCGCATCGCCTACGCGCTCGCACGCGCAGCCGTCGACCACGCCAGGGACAGCGGTGCGCGGGCG
>JAGXHP010000147.1 GCA_024636135.1 Chloroflexota bacterium | reverse complement strand
GTCGGCTCCGGCGGAAAGGTCGAGGCCGATGACTGGATGCCGGACGACTACCGCGCCGCCGTGCTGAAGTTCGTCGAGATGCACGCCAATTCGGAGTTGATGGGCGTCCTGCCCGAACGAGACTGGATCATGCGCGCGCCGAACCTGCGGCGGAAGCTGGCACTGACGAGCAAGATCCAGGACGAGGTCGGACACGCGCAGCTCCTCTACCGTGTCGCCGAGGACCTCGGCAAGCCTCGCACCCAGATGCTCGTCGACCTGATGGACGGCAAGACGAAGTTCCACAACGTGTTCCACTACCCGACGAAGTCGTGGGCCGATGTCGGGATCATTGCCTGGCTCGTCGACGCGGCCGCCATCGTCAGCCAGCAGGCGCTGCGGGACTCGTCCTACGCGCCGTACGCGCGGACGATGAAGAAGATCTGCTGGGAGGAATCCGTTCACATCATGCACGGGCGCGACGTCGTGCTCACGCTCATGAACGGAACCGCGGGCCAGCGGGCCATGGTCCAGGAGGCACTCGACCGCTGGTGGGGCCCGCTCATGCAGATGCACGGGCCGCCGACCGATCCGGCGAAGGACAAGGACCTGCATTGGGGCATCAAGGCCAAGAACAACGAGCAGCTGCGCCAGGAGTTCCTCTCGATCTACGTGCCGCGCATCCTCGAGCTCGGCTTGCGCATCCCGGACCCGGAGCTGCGGCACGATGCCGACACGGGCCGCTGGGCCTACACCGAGCCCGATTGGGCCGAGCTGAAGTCCGTGGTGACGGGGCACGGCCCAGCCTCCGAGGAGCGCCTGGGTTTCCGACGCGTGAACTTCGCCGATACCCAGTGGGTGCGCGACGCGCTGGCGGGGAACGCGACGGCCGCCGCCTGACGCGGTGAGCACGTGACCGATCGCATCTGGGAGGTCTTCCGGCAGGAGGACGAGGGCGACCCGATGATCCACGCCGGCAACGTCAATGCCGCTGACGAGGAGCTCGCCGTGCACTATGCCCGCGAGTTCTACGGGCGTCGCGGCGAGTCGCATCGGCTGTGGATCGTGGCGCGCGAGGCCATCACCGAGCTCGATGATCCCGATCTGCTGAAGCCGCCGTTCGATCGGTCGCACAAAAAGCCGGGCGGGTACATCATCAAGCACAAGCTCGAGGCGGCGAAGCAGCGCGCGGCCACCGAGAAGGAGGAGTCGTGACCGCCTCTCCCGGGCTTGCACCGCTGGAACCTGCGGCTCGCGACGCACTCGCCGAGCTGCTCCTGTCCGTGGCCGATGACGAGTTCGTGATCGGCTTCTGGGACTCGGAGTGGACCGGCATCGCGCCGATGCTCGAGGAGGACGTCGCCACCAGCTCGATCGCGCAGGACGAGATCGGCCACGCCAAGGCGCTCTACGAGCTGCTGGCAGAGCTGACCGATGACGACCCCGATCGCATCGCCTTCGGTCGCGAGGTCGCGGACTACCGCCATGCCGCGCTCCTCAATCATGCGCGCGGCGACTGGGCCTTCAGCGTGGCGCGCCGCTACCTGTACGAGACGGCCGACGCCGTCCGCCTGACCGCCCTGGCATCGTCCGCCCACAGCGGCCTCGCCGCGCTGGCCGGGAAGATGCGGCGCGAGGAGACCTACCACATGCTCCACGCCGATGCGTGGGTCCGACGGCTCGCTGACGGCGAGGCCCGTGATCGGTTTGTCGCGGCCCTTCTTGCGCTGTGGGCCGACGCGCAGGATGTGTTCGCCCCGCTCGAGGCGGGGGATCGGCTCGTCGGTGAAGGATGGCTGCCCCAGCCGATGTCCGAGCTGCACGCCGCGTGGGTTGCCCGCGTGCGGCCGATCCTCGAGCCGATCGTCGGCGATCTCGCGGCGCTCGACCCAAGCCCCGACGGTCGACGGCGTCGAACGGACGACTTCGCCTGGCTTCACGGCGAGTTCACCCGTGTCTCGGGCTCCGAGGAGGGGGCGCTGTGGTGATCGCGGCGCGACCCGAGCGCGAGGAGCGCGTCTGGGCCGAGCTGGCCCAGATCCCGGATCCGGAGATTCCCGCCATCAGCGTGGTGGACCTCGGCGTCATCGGCGGCGTGGCATTCGAGGACGACCGGCTGCATGTCACGCTGCTGCCGACATTCGTCGGCTGTCCCGCCATCGACGTCATGCGCCACGAGATCACCGAACGGCTCGGGGCGCTCGATCTCGCCGGCTCGGTCGTCGTCGACGTCACGTTCGACCCGCCATGGACGAGTGACCGGATCAGCCAACATGGTCGGGAACGGCTGCGCCGGTCCGGGTTTGCGCCACCGGCGCCGATGCCTTCCGGGCCGGTGGGGCTCATCGGCATCGACGACCTGGTGACCATGCCGGATGCCGTGTGCCCGTACTGCGGCTCGCGAGACACAACGCTCGAGAACCCGTTCGGGCCCACGCTGTGTCGCGCGATCTATCACTGCGCGGCATGTCGCCAGCCCTTCGAGCAGTTCAAGCGGGTCTGAGTTCGGCGGCGCGTTGGCGCGCGGATTGCATCACGTCATCGCACGCAGCAGGAGGCGAGAACCCGATGGTCGATCGCGTGAATCCCCAGGACCCGGGCAGCGGCCCGCTCGACCGGCCGGAGCGCGACGCCGGCGATCCGATCGGCGATGACGCGTATCCCGGTGGTGGGGGACTGACTCCTCCGACCGGCGACATGGACGACCCGATTCCCGAGACCGGGATGCCGGGCGAACCGGAGGCCGCGCCCGCAACCGATCCGCGGGATGAGGGCGTGAGCAGCTGAGTTCGCGCGCCTTCGTCCCGGCCGCCGCCATGCGCTACCCTTCGGCCCATGGCACACGACCCTGACGAGACGCCCGCGGACGCGGGCGAAGCGCTGGCCTCTGGAACCGAGGACCATCTCTCGGCCATGCGTCACAGCGCGGCGCACATGATGGCCGCGGCGGTGCTCGAGCTCTTCCCGGACGCGAAGCTCGGGATCGGTCCGGCCATCAAGGACGGCTTCTACTACGACTTCGACCTGGCCCGGCCGCTGACACCGGCCGACCTCGAGCAGATCGAGGCGAAGATGCGGGGGCAGCAGAAGGCCGACCTCGCCTTCGAGCACGCGAAGGACCTGCCCCGGGCCGAGGCGATCGAGCTTGAGCGAAGTCTCGGGCAGCCGTACAAGGTCGAGATCATCGAGGACCTTCCTGAATCGGAGGGCCCGACGGTCAGCTTCTACCGGCACGGCACGTTCGAGGATCTGTGTCGCGGCGGTCACATCGGCTCGACGAAGGAGCTCGGCTCATTCAAGCTCCTGACCACCGCGGGCGCCTACTGGCGCGGCGACGAGACGCGCCCGATGCTCCAGCGCATCTACGGGACGGCGTGGGACACCGCCGAGGAGCTCGACCAGCACCTGTGGCGGATCGAGGAGGCGAAGAAGCGGGACCATCGCAAGCTCGGCCGCGAGCTCGACCTCTTCACCTTCCACCCTGAGTCGCCGGCCGCTCCGTTCCTGCACCCGCGGGGAATGGCCATCTGGCGCGCCCTGGAGGATTGGTCGCGCCAGGTGCGCCGTGAGGCCGGCTTCGACGAGGTCCGCACCCCGAGCCTCGTCCGCAAGGAGCTGTGGGAGACGTCGGGCCACTGGGGCAACTACCAGGACAACATGTTCGTGCTCGACGACTACGACCATGTTTCCGGCCTCAAGCCGATGAACTGCCCCGAAGAGATCCTGATCTACAAGACCCGCTCGCACTCGTATCGCGAGCTGCCGATGCGCTTCGCGGACTACTCGACCCTGTTCCGCAAGGAGCGCACCGGCGTTTTGGCCGGGATGTTCCGCGTCCGCCAGCTGACCCAGGACGACTCGCACGTCTTCTGCCGCGACGACCAGGTCGACGACGAGATCCGCCTCGCGCTGTCCCTCGTCCGCCGGCAGTACGCGCCGTTCGGCTTCGAGCCGCGCGCCAAGCTCGCCACGCGCCCGGAGAAGCGCCTGGGCTCCGACGAGTTCTGGGAGCGCGCCGAGGGTCGTCTCCGCGAGCGGCTGGAAGAGGACGGCATGTCCTTCACCCTGGACGAGGGCGGCGGCGCCTTCTACGCGCCGAAGATCGACATCTTCATCGAGGACGCCCTGGGCCGGGAATGGCAGATGGCCACGATCCAGGCCGATTACCAGCTGCCGCAGCGCTTCGACCTCGAGTACCGCGCCGCCGATGGGGGATTCGAGCGCCCGGTCGTGATCCATTACGCGATCTACGGCAGCTTCGAGCGCTTCATCGGCATCATCACCGAGCACTACACCGGCGCGTTCCCGTTGTGGCTGGCACCGGTCCAGGTCATGGTGGTCCCGATCGCGGACCGCCACCTCGAGTACGCGGAGTCGGTACGCGCCACGTTGGCCGATGCGGGCTTGCGAGCGTCGGTCGACGACCGTTCGGAGCGCATGCAGTTGAAGCTGCGCGACGCTCAGGAGCAGAAGATCCCGGTCATGGTCGTGGTCGGCGATCGCGACGCGGAGGCGAATGCCGTGTCGCCGCGCCTCCGCAACGGCGAATCCTCCCAGGGCGTGCCGATCGCCGACTTCGTGGCCGATCTCCAGCAGCGCGCCGCGGCGCGCGAGCTGTGGCCACCCGTGGCGGAGGCGGAGCCCACGCGTTGAGGTTCCTGCCAACGTGAGAAAGATGCGGGGGATCGGCCAGCTCGCCCTGCTGTCCACCGATCCACAGCACGCCGCGGAGTTCTACGAATCCGCCTTCGGCTTCAAGCGAATTGCCGACGACGCGACCGGGGTCGACCTCGAGCTCGGCGGATTCGAGCTCAGCTTCCGCCGCGGGGAGCGGGCGACGCGCGACGGGCTCCAGCTCGGGTTCCGGGTCGACACGGCCGCCGAGGTCGACGCCTGGGCCCAGGAGCTGTCACGCCGCGGATTCGCGCTTGTTGGACCGCCGTCCGGCGACCGCTGGGAGGGCACGCGGTCCTTCCGGGTAGCCGATCCCGACGGGCGCGCCGTCGCGATCTTCCACAACTACTGAGGCGCGAGCCGAGGCCCCGGTACGGGGCAGGATCGGTACCTTTGGTGGGCGGCGCTCGGCGTGCTTGCTCGCCACTATGTCGGCGAAGTGTCTTCCACATCTCTCACCAGTCGCGTCCTCGCGCAGCGCCACGTGGTGCGGGAGATCGTCTCGCACCTCGACTTCGGCGGGCCGGCGCGACGGGTCTGGCTCTTCTCCGGCATCCTCGCGGCCCTCGCGGCCCTCATCTACCTGCTCACGCTGACCGCGGGAACGGGGCGCGCGGTTCCGTTCGAGATCTCGTGGCTGGCAATCGCCGCCGGTTTCGCGATGGCCGACATCAAAGTGATCGAGGTCCACTTCCGCCGGGAGTCGCACGCCTTTTCGCTGACCGAGGTGCCCGCGGTCATCGGTCTTTTCTTTCTCAGCCCGACGGACTACCTCCTTGCCTTGACGGTCGGCGCGATGGCCGCGCTGCTTCTGCTGCGGCAGTCCCCGCTGAAGATCGCTTTCAACCTCGCCAACTACGTCCTGCTGGCAGTCGTGATGATGGTGATCTTCCAGATCGCCGAACCATCGGCCGGCATTCCGACGCTGGCCGATCACCTGGCGGCGTTCGCAGCCACGGGTGCGGCCACCGTCATCGGTGCGCTGACGATTGCGGCGGCCATCACCCTGTCGGGTGGCGCACCCCAGTTCAAGAAGCTCCCGGACATGCTCCAGTTCGGAGCCCTGGTGGCGGTCGCCAACACCAGCCTGGCCCTGGTCGCCGTCACGATCCTGTGGGCCAGTCCGAGCGCCCTGTGGCTGCTCGCGCTGCCAATCCTGACGCTGTTCCTCGCGTACCGCGCATGGGTCTCGGAGCGGGAGAAGCATGAGCGACTCGAGCTCGTCTACCAGTCGAGTCGCATCCTGCAGCACTCACCCGAACTCGACGTGGCTCTCGTCGCACTGCTCGACCACGCCCGCGCCATGTTCCGCGCGGAGCTGGCAGAATTGGTGCTGCGGACCGATGCCGAGGGCAGTCGCGCGCTGCGCACGACATCGATGCACGACGCTCCGTCGGAGACGATCGTGCCGATCGCGGAGATGCTGGTCGACCCTTCGCTCGACCGGCTGGTGGCCGATCGGCGTGCCGGATTCGCCACGCTTGACCGCACGCCGGGCGGTCGGGAGACCCCGCTGCGGCAGGTGATGGTTGCGCCGCTTGTCGGCGAAGCCGGCGTGATCGGCCTGTTCACCGTGGCCAACCGTCTGACGGAGGGCACGGTCTTCAGCCAGGACGATCTGAGGCTCCTCGAAACGCTCGCCAACCAGGCGGCCGTCGCACTCGAGAATGGCCAGCTCGAGCAGTCGATCACCGAGCTCTCGCGCCTCAAGGAGCAGCTTCGTTACCAGGCGTATCACGACCCGCTGACCGACATGCCCAACCGCGCGTCGTTCACCGAGGCAGCGATGGCGAGGATCGCGACGACGAGTCCCGATGGCGCTCGTCCCGTCATCCTGCTGCTGGATCTCGACGACTTCAAGAATGTCAACGACACGCTGGGTCACGCTGCCGGCGACGAGCTGCTGATCATGGTTGCCGAGCGGATCCGCGCCTGTGTGCGCGACGATGACGTGGCGTCGCGGCTCGGTGGCGACGAGTTCGCAATCCTGATGACCGATGAGCCGGACCTGCAGCGCGCGGTCGCCGTCGCCGAGCGGCTCGTCCGGGTTCTCGGCGACGCCTACCCGGTTCACGGTCGAGAGGTGACGGTCGGCGTCAGCATCGGCATCGCAGCAAGCCGGGGTGACGCTCAGTCAGCCGATGAGCTTCTTGGCAATGCTGACGTCGCGATGTACACGGCGAAGGGGAACGGACGCCGGCAGTTCGCCGTGTTCGATCCGATGCTCCACGCGGCGATCATCGCCCGACACGAGCTGACGAACGCCCTCACGGGTGCTGTGGCCCGCAGTGAGCTCATGGTGGTTCACCAGCCCATCGTTGACCTGAAGTCGGGGCGTGCCGTTGGGATCGAGGCGCTGGCTCGCTGGCGCCATCCATCGCGTGACATGGTCGATCCCGAGGAGTTCATCGCTCTGGCGGAGGCATCGGGCAGCATCGTTCCACTCGGGCAGTTCGTGATGGAAACGGCGGCGAACGAGCTCCAGGAGCTGCGTCCATCGAACCCGGATGCCGACTTCTTCGTCAGCGTCAACGTTTCGGCGGTGCAGCTCCAGCAGCCCGACTTCCTCGCCGGGGTCGAGGCGGTTCTCGCGTCGAGCGGGCTGTCCCCGGATCGGCTCGTCCTCGAGATCACGGAGACCGCGATGTTCCGCGATACGCAGGCGACGATCGAGAAACTCGGCGCTCTGCGCGCGCAGGGAGTGAGAATCGCGATCGATGACTTCGGCACCGGGTACTCGTCGCTGACCTACCTGCGACGCTTCCCCGTGGACATCCTGAAGATCGCCAAGGACTTCGTTGGACCTGCCACCGACGAGCAGCAATGGGCTTTCACCGGGGCAATCCTCGCGCTCGGTCGCCAGCTCGGGCTGATGGTCATTGCCGAAGGGATCGAGGACAGCGGTCAGCTCAGCCGCCTGCGTGACATGGGATGCGAGTACGGGCAGGGCTACCTGTTCGCTCGGCCAGCTCCGATCGGGGACCTGAGCCTGGTGCCGTCCATCGCGCCACGCATTGCCGGCGCATCCACCGCGATGGCCGACTGATGTTCATGCTCTACGCGCTGCCAGCCGGAATCCTCGCGGGCTGGGTGGGTGGGGGCCGGCTGGCGGGTCTCGGCGAGATCCGCGTCCGATGGGCGCCCCTGGCCCTGTTCGGGCTATTGGTGCAGGTCGTCCTGTTCTTCGGCCCCGTGGCCGAGCGTGTGGGTGACCTCGGGATGCCCATCTATCTCGGCTCGACCGCCCTCGTGCTCATCGTCGTGCTGCGCAACATCGCCATCGGCGGGCTCGCGCTCGTGGCCCTCGGTGCGATGAGCAACCTCGTCGCGATCGTCGCCAACGGCGGATCGATGCCGGCCTCGCCGCAGGCGATGGCGGTGCTGGACAAGTCGGTCAACCCGGGCTACTCGAACAGCGTCGTGGTCGACGAGCCCGCGCTGGCGATGCTCACCGACATCTTCGCGCTCCCGCACCCGTTCCCGTTCGCCAACGTGTTCAGTGTCGGGGACGTGCTCATTGCCGTCGGCATCGCATGGGCCATTGCCACGGCCATGCGGAGGGGTGGTGCGCGGAGGAACCTCGGACCAACGTACCCCCACCGAAGTACTGACGCGCCATAGTCCGAGCGCGGTCGCGTTCCTACGGTGCACACGAGGGCGAGAATCGCCTTCCATCGATCGCCCGTCCAGGGCAAACCCGCTGTGAGGCGGGGACGCAAAGCCAGGGACCTCGGGACCCGAGGCCGCCCGGTTGCCGGCACCGATCGTGAACCACCTATCGAGGTGAACAAGCGTGGCTTACCGACTGACGCGACTCACCTGGGCCGTCACGATCCTGGCGTCGATGGCCCTCTCCCTCGCTGCCGGCATGCGGTGGAACTGAGATGTACGCATTCGTGTGCAGCTCTGACCGCCTCACGGCTCCGACCACTGTGCCCGCTCCGCTCGACCTGGTGATCCGGGCCGGGCATCGCTGGTACTAACCGACTCAGAGCCCTTCGGGCTCCGGAGCGACCTGAGGACCGCCGGCTCGGCGGTCCTCATCGGTGCCCGGCTGAACGTGGCCCGCGTTGACCATCCGTTCGATTTCGGTGTATCATCCGCCGGCATTTCGCGTACGTTTGCAGGGCCACCCGTCCGTGATCGGTGAGGTGGCCTTGTTGTTGAAGGAGAGCAAGAAAGCTGGCAAAGGACCTCCGCATCAACGAGATGATCCGAATCCGAGAGGTGAGGATCATCGACGATGAAGGACAGCAGCTGGGCGTCATGCCGACGTCCGAGGCGCTGGCCCTGGCACAGGAAAAGGGGCTCGACCTCGTGGAGGTTGCACCCACCGCGGTCCCGCCAGTCTGTCGCATCCTCGACTACGGTCAGTACAAGTACGAGCTGCAGAAGCGCGAGCGCGAGCAGAAGAAGAAGCAGAAGTCGCAGACCTTCAAGGAGGTTCGGCTGGCCGTCAAGATCGACGTCCACGATCTCCGAACCAAGGCGCGACGAGCGGCCGAGTTCCTGGACAAGGGCGACCGCGTCAAGGTCACGGTCCGCTTCCGCGGACGCGAGATCAGCCACGCGAACCTCGGGCGCGACCTCCTGATCCGGACGGCGGAAGAGCTGTCCGAGCACGGCATCATCGAGCGGCAGCCACTGCTCGAGGGCCGAAGCATGTACATCGTCATGGCGCCGGTCGAGAAGCGACCGGAGAAGAAGAATGAGAACGGCGAGGCGGATGCGTCCGCGGCTGCCGGCGACACCATCGGTGACGCGATCGCCGCCAAGGGTCCGGCTCCGGCACGAGAGCCGACCGCCCCGGCGTCGAGCGAGGCGCCGGCTCAGCAGGGATCGTAGGACGACTATGCCGAAGATGAAGACCCACAAGGGCACGGCCAAGCGATATCGGAAGACCGGATCCGGCAAGTGGGTCCGGCCGAAGGCATGGCGCGGCCACCACCTCGAGATCAAGTCCGCGCGCCGGCGCCGCCGATACGACGGCGTGACGGAGGCGTCGCCGACGCACACCGCGCAGCTCGAGCGCCTGATGCCGTACGCCGGCAAGGGAAAGTAGCCAATGGCCCGAGTCAAGCGGGGCGTTGCCGCCCACAAGCGCCACAAGAAGCTGCTCAACCGCGCCGAAGGGCGACGCGGGACGCGATCGAAGCTGATCCGCCCAGCGCGCGAGGCGCTGATCCATGCGCTGGTCTATGCCTATCGGGATCGGCGCAACCGCAAGCGCGACATGCGTCGCCTGTGGATCGAGCGCATCAACGCCGCATCGCGCCAGCACGGGCTGCCGTATGGCCGCTTCATCGCCGGGCTGAAGAGCGCGGGAGTCGAGGTGGACCGCAAGATCCTGGCGGACATGGCGATTCGGGAGCCGGCCGCGTTCGCGGCAATGGTCGACACGGCCAAGGCGAGCTTTACCAGCTGACCGGCGGCACGGCCGTCGGTCCCTCGACCCTGTCCCGGAATCCGGGGCGGGGTCGTTTGTTTTCACCGATGATGCAGCACGCACCGATGCGGAGACGAGTCAGGCCATGACCCAGATGGAAGCGGAGCTGGGCGCACTGCGCGCAGCCGCGGCGGAACGTCTGTCCGCGGCCGACGGCGTTGATGCGGTCGAGGCGATTCGCCACGATCTGCTGGGCCGATCCGGCCGGCTGACCGCCCTGATGAAGAACCTCGGCTTGGCTCCTGCGGGGGAGCGTCCCGCGCTCGGCCGGCTTGCGAACGAGGTACGCACCGAGGTCCAGGGCGCGATCGACGGTCGCCTGGCCGAGCTTCGCGCCGGTGATCTCGATGAGCGCCTGGCGGCCGAAGAGCTCGACATGAGCGCGCCCGCACGGTCGATCCGGGTCGGTCACCTGCACCCGGTGCAGACGTTGATGCGGGACCTGCGCCAGGTCTTCCACGCGTTTGGCTTCGAGGTCTTCGAGGGACCGGAGATCGAGACCGACGCCTACAACTTCGAGCTGCTCAATATCCCGCCGGACCACCCGTCGCGCGATCTGTGGGACACGCTGTACGTCGCCGAGCCCGGATCCATCGAGGCCGGAGACTCTCGACCGGCGGCAGATGGCACGATCCTCCGCACGCATACCAGCCCGGTGCAGCTCCGCGCCATGCAGGCGCTCGACGCCCCGATCCGGGTGATCACGCCGGGACGCTGCTTCCGCTATGAGGCGGTCGACGCGAGCCACGCCTTCGAGTTCTTCCAGGTCGAGGGCCTGGTGGTGGACCGTGACACGAGCCTGGCCGATCTCAAGGGCATGCTCGAGGAGATCGCCCGTGCCCTTTATGGTCGAGACGTGCGCACGCGATTCCGGCCGGGGTACTACCCGTTCACCGAGCCGAGCGTCGCGTTCGACATCGGTTGCCTGGTGTGCGGTGGCGATGGCTGTCCGGCGTGCAAGCGGACCGGCTGGATGACGATCCTCGGTGCCGGGATGGTGCATCCCGTCGTGCTGCGCAACGGCGGCTTCGATCCCGACGAGTTCCAGGGCTACGCGTTCGGGATGGGCCCTGACCGGATGACGATGCTGCGGCACGGTGTCTCCGACATCCGGCTCTTCTTCAGCGCCGATGTGCGGTTCGGCTCGCAGTTTGCGGAGGGTCGGTAGCGTGCGGGTGCCGATCCGATGGCTGCGCGACTACGTCGATGTCGACCTCGATCCGCAGCAGCTCGCCGATGAGCTGACCATGCGTGGCATGGAGGTGGCGTCGATCGAGGTCGCCGGCGCTGACTGGACCGACGTGGTCGTCGGGCGCCTGCTCGCCGTCGAGCGACATCCGAATGCGGACACGCTGTGGCTCACGCTGGTCGATGTCGGTCATCGTGGCGGGGAGATCGAGATCGTGTGCGGCGCCCAGAATCTGCAGATCGGACAGCTCGTCCCGGCGGCCCTTGTCGGCGCTGTCCTGCCCGGCGACCGCAAGATCGAACGCAGCAAGATCCGCGGCGTCGTCAGCAACGGCATGCTGTGCAGCGCCATCGAGCTTGGCCTGGGTGCCGACGCGGACGGCATCCACATCCTCGGTCACGGCGACGAGATCCCGGTGGGTGCGTCGGTTGCCGACCTCGTCGGGGAGACGGTGCTCGACGTCGACGTGAAACCGAACCGCGGGGACGCGCTGTCGATGGTCGGGCTGGCGCGGGAGGTCGCTGCCTTCACCGGGGGCGAGGTGCGCCTCCCACCGCACGACGTCAACGAGGTAGGGGAGGCAACGGCTTCGCGGGTGACGGTTCAAATCGACGAGCCTGCATTGAATCCGCGGTTCACCGCCCGATGGTTCGAGGGGGTGGCGAATGGTCCCTCGCCCGACTGGATGCAGCAGCGCCTGCTGGCGGCGGGCATGCGTCCGATCAGCGCCATCGTCGACGTCACCAACTACGTGATGCACGAACTCGGGCAGCCGATGCACGCCTACGACGCGGATCACGTGCCGAACGGAGCGATGGTCGTGCGACGCGCCCGGGACGGCGAACGCCTCGTCACGATCGACCACGTCGAGCGGGCGCTCGACGAGCGGATGCTGGTCATCGCCGACGAGGAGCGGCCGATCGGCCTCGCCGGAATCATGGGCGGGGCCTCCTCGGAGGTGACCGATGCGACGACCCGGGTGATCCTCGAGTCGGCGATCTTCGACGGTCCGAAGATTCGCAACACGGCGCGGCGGCTGGGCCTGCGCTCGGAGGCGAGCATGCGCCACGAGAAGGGCATCGGAGCCGATCTCCCGCGGTTCGCGATCGACCGCGCGGCCCATCTCATCGCCGAGATCACCGGGGCTCGCGTGGCGTCGGGGATCGTCGACAACGACCCGCAGCCCCGTCCGCCAGTGCGCGTGTCAGTGAGCGTGGCGCGGACGGCGCGCCTGCTCGGGATCGAGCTGGCCGCCGAGCGATTGGGCACGCTGCTGGCTCCCCTGGGCTTCGACGTCCACGGCGCCGACGACACCCTGACGGTCGAGGTGCCCTCGCACCGCCTGGACGTGACATCGGCGGCGGACGTGGCGGAGGAGATCGCGCGCGCCCACGGGTACGAGAACATTCCCGGACGGCTGCCCGCGGCGGTGCTTCCGCCGTATCGCTCGGACCCGAGCGAGCCGCGGCATCGGGTGCGCCGCATCCTGGCCGGGCTGGGCCTTGACGAGATGGTGAGCCATGCACTGATCGGTCGCGATGACCTGGTCCGCTCGGGCCTCGCCCCCGACGTTCCGGAGCTGGTTCGCGTCCACAATCCCCTGAGCGAGGAGCACAGCATCCTGCGCCCGTCGATGGCGCCGTCGTTGCTCGGGGGCCTCGCCGAGAACATGCGGTGGCGTCAGCCCGACGTCCGCCTGTTCGACCTCGGAAAGATCTACGCGTACCGGCCGGGAAACCCCACGCCGCGCGACCTGCAGTCGGAGACTGCCGGAACGGGACGGTACGAGGCCTGGGAGCTCGGCATGATCGGGAGCGGCGAGATCGTCCCCACCGCGCCCGGCGAGACGGCGCGAGCCTTCGACATCGGAGACATGAAGGGCATCATCGACGCGCTGCACGACGCGCTGGGAGCGCCCAGGCCGGCGTATCGAGCCGCAGAGGCTGATAGCGGACATCCGCACCGGCATCCGGGGCGGAACGGCCTCGTGTGCGACGCCGCGGGCCGTGCCTACGGGTCGCTGGGCGAGACCCACCCGGGCATCGCCGCGGCGTGGGGTCTGAGTGGTCGGCCCGTCGACGCGAGCATCGCCATCGATCGCCTGCTGGATCTCGTGCCTGCCGACCGCAGGGTCAGCCCCGTTCCAGCCGCGCAGCCGGTCGATCGCGACCTCGCGGTGGTCACCGATGAAGGGATCGCCGTGGGAGATGTCCTGCGCGTGGCGCGGACAAGCGCCGGACCGCTGCTCGCCGGGCTTCGCCTGTTCGACGTGTACCGCGGCGACCAGGTCGGCGAGGGCAGGGTCAGCTACGCGCTCGCTCTGCGCTTCCAGCCGGAGTCGCCGGGAGACACCACGGCCGTCGAGAAGGCACTGAACAAGGTGCGCGGCGCCCTCCGGCACCATCTGGGGGCGGACATCCGCTAGTCGCGTCCCGAGCCTTGTCGGGCCGCGCGAGGGACTGGTACCCTTGCGGCCGCCCACGGCCGGTTCGCCGGGGTCAACGCTGTACGGAGGGATCAAGGGCGTGGAGCTGCTCGCACGGTTGAGCTGGTTCGACCTGGTCATCATCCTGATCCTGGCCGGTGCCGTCTTCGCGGGCTTCACCCAGGGCATGATCCGCTACGTGCTGAACGCGGTGGCGGTGATCGTGGCCTTCGTGCTCGCCGCGCAGCTCAAGCAGCCGATCGTCGAGCTCCTGGGCTTCTGGCAGGCCTTCACGCGAGAGGGCCGCGAGCTGCTCATCTTCGTGCTGCTGTTCTTCGGCTTCGTGATCGGCGGCTTCTTCGCCATCCGCGCGTTCTATCGCCGCACCAGGCTGCCGGTGGCGCGCCAGCTCGACGAGATCGGCGGCGCCATCTTCGGGCTCGTGTTCGCGGCCATGGTGCTGACGTTCCAGCTTCTCGTCTACGACAGCTTCTTTCGCGCGGGCGGAGACACCGGCGGCTGGGTGGGCTCGTACTACGACGCGCTGAACGACTCGTTGATCATCGAGTTCTTCCGGGAGACGATCATTCCGACCGCCGGGGCCCTCGCCCGTCCATTCGTGCCGAAGGAGATCGCCGATCTCCTCGTGCCGTGAGTGGTACGCCCGTGGCGTCACGGGACTGGTTCGACCGCCCGGCCGTCGAGGTTGCGCCCGATCTGCTCGGTGCGAGGCTCGTTCACGGTGAGGTCGGCGGCGTGATCGTGGAGGTAGAGGCGTACGCCGGACCCGAGGACCTGGCCGCGCACTCGTCCCGCGGGATGACCGCGAGGACGCACACGATGTTCGGTCCGCCCGGCCACCTCTACGTCTACCTCGTGTACGGGCTACACCACTGTGCCAATGTCGTGGTCGGGCCCGGAGAGAAGCCGGAAGCGGTCCTCATCCGCGCGGTCGAGATCGACACGGGGCACGCCGTCGCACGGAGGCGGCGCGGACCGAACGTCGCCGATGCGCGGCTGGGTTCCGGACCGGGCAACGTCGGCAGCGCCTTCGGTTTCGATCGCAGCCTGGACGGCGCGGACCTTCTCGCGGGTCCGGTCCACATCGAAGCGCGGCGCGGAGACCCGCCACCGACAGCCCGCGGGCCGCGCGTCGGCGTGGCGTATGCCGGCGCATGGGCGGAGCGGCCGATGCGGTACTGGATCGAGGACGACCCCCATGTCTCGCGCGGCTGAGGGCACTGCGGCCGCCGACGACGGGACGCTGCGCGCGCTCGAGTTCGCGGCGGTGGTCGAGGCGCTGGCCGAGCTCACGTCCTTCGAGCCGTCGCGCGAGCTGGCGCTGGCGTCCGCGCCCTTCGCCGATGCGGTCCACGTCGGTCTGCTCCATGATCAAACCGACGAGGCGGCGCGCCTGCTCGACGACCAGGCCCAGGCGTCCATCGGGGGCGCACGCGATATCCGCGCCGCGCTCGACCGAGCCAGCCGTGGAGGTCGACTTGCTCCGGCAGACCTCCTGGACATCGGGGCGACCCTGGATGCGACGGCAGGCTTCATCGCCCGGCTTGCGAACTGGGGTGAGCCGCAGCTGGCCGGGATCCGTGACGAGCTGGACGACGCGCCGGAGCTGCGCGCTCGCATCGCCCGCAGCATCGACGAAGCGGGGGAGATCCTTGACTCCGCCTCGGGTGAGCTGGCGACGCAGCGCAAGCGACTGCGCACCACCCAGGAGCGGGTTCGCGAGCGGCTGAATTCCATGCTGCGGTCAACGCAGCTGGCCGGGCTCATCGGTGAGCCGATCGTCACCGTGCGCTCCGGCCGGTACGTGATCCCGATCCGAGCCGAGGCCAAGGGTCGCGTGAAGGGCATCGTCCACGACCAGAGCGCGTCGGGCGCGACGCTGTTCATCGAGCCGCTCGGCGTGGTGGAGCTCAACAACGCGTGGACCGAGGCGTCGCTCGCCGTGGCGCGCGAGGAGGAGCGCATCCTCGATGAGCTGAGCTCCGAGGTCGAGGCGCGGAGCGCGTCGCTGCACGCCAGCCTGGCGGCGTTGGCGCGGGCCGACCTGTGGATCGCACGCGCACGGCTCGGCGCGCGGATGGACGCCGTGCGACCGGCGCTGACCGACGACGCGATGGAGCTGCTCGCGGCGCGGCACCCGCTCCTCGGCGACGGCGCCGTGCCGATCGACCTTCGACTCGGAGAGCGATTTGGCCATCGGGCGCTCGTGGTGACCGGCCCGAACACCGGCGGGAAGACCGTGGCGCTCAAGACGCTGGGTCTCCTCGCGCTGATGCACCAGGCCGGCCTGCGCGTGCCCGCCGCGAGCGGAGCGCGAATCCCGGTCTTCTCACGCGTCATGGCGGACATCGGCGACGAACAGAGCATCGCCCAGTCCCTGTCGACCTTCTCGAGCCATCTTCGCAACGTCGTCCGTTTCGTCGATATGGCCGGCCCGCGAACGCTCGTGCTGCTCGACGAGATCGGGGCCGGGACGGATCCCACGGAGGGCTCGGCCCTTGCCATGGCCGTCCTGACCCGACTGCTCGACGCCGGCGCGATGGTTGCCGCCACGACGCATTACGCCGAGCTCAAGACGTTCGCCACGGAGCATCCCCTCGTCAGCAATGCCGCGGTCGAGTTCGACGTCGCCACGCTGCGCCCGACGTATCGGCTGGCGATCGGCCTGCCGGGCAAGAGCCAGGCATTCGCGATCGCAGAGCGTCTCGGACTGTCGGCGGAGATCCTCGCTGATGCGAAAGCTCGCATCTCGGCCGAACACGCCACCATGGAGGAGACGCTGGCTGCCATCACGCTAGCGCAGGAGGCGCAGCAGGCAGCGCTGGATGCCGCCCGGGGCGAGCTGGCGGCTGCCACCGACGAGCGTGAGCGGGCGCGCGGTGGCGTCGAGCGGGCTCGGCGCGAAGCCGGGAAGCTCCTCGCCGATGCGCGTCGCGCCGCCGAGGACATGCTGGCCCGGGCCGAGCGCGAAGTGGGCGACGTGCGACGCGAGCTCACTCGGCAGCGCAATCTCGGGGGCCGTCGGACGCCGCGCGCGACCGACGCGTTCGATGATCTGGCCACGCGTGCCAAGCGCGTGCGCAACGAGACGACCGAGGCTCATCCCGACGCTGTGCCCGACGAGCCGGTCGTCGATGGAGGTCCGCAGCCTCGCGTCGGCCTGTGGGCGCGCTCCCGCACGCTCGGGACGACCGGGCGCATCGTCGAGATCAGTGGGCGGACCGGCCGCGTGACCCTCGAGACGGACGGGGCACGCCTCGTGGTGCCGGCCGACGACGTCGAGGTCGTTCCCGAGCCGGTCGCCGGCCCAAGCCCGCGCGACCTGGCCGCCGACGACATCCGCCGTCGGGCCGCAGCGCGCGTCCCGTCGAGTCTCGACCTGCACGGGGAGCGCGTGGAGGCCGCGCTCGAACGGCTTCAGGCATACCTCGACGATGCCCTGCTGGCGGGCTTCGATGAAGCCGTCATCGTCCATGGCATCGGCACCGGCGCCCTGCGGCGCGCGGTGCGTGAGGCGCTGGCGGAGCACCCGAGGGTCCGTTCCGTGCGTGGCGGCCGGCGTGAGGAGGGCGGTGACGGGGCGACCGTCGCCGTGTTCTAGGGCGTCGTTCCTCCACCGCCGGCCGGGGGCGGGGTGGGGCTCGGAGTGGGCGTCGGGACCGGGTTCTCGGTCGGGGTCGGAGTGGGCGACGGCGTCGGCGTCGGGGACGGTGACGGGGTCGAGGTGGGAATCTCCCCGGGCGTGCATTCCTCGGACGGCGCGAATGGCGCATCCACCGGGCCGGGGAACGGGCGACGCAGGTTGGCGTTGAGCTCGTCCTCACGTCCGGACCACAGCGCGAGCCACGCCTGGTTGGCGGCCTCCCACGTCGGGTGCGCCTGCTCCCATCCGTTGAGGTCGAGGAACACCTTCTCATCGGCCTCGGCCGGGCTGGCTCGGCGGATGGGTCCGGTGACGAGGACGGGGCCAGCGTCGCGAAGTCGCCGCATCCCTCCTGCCAGATCTTGCCGGTCACGACCTCGATCCGCAGCTCGCGGTGGGTCGTGTCGCGCTCGGTGGGCTGGCGATCGGATCGGAAGATCTCGGTCACGGTGGTATCGGTGTGGTCGCCGGGGAGCATGCCGCTGATCGCGTCCACGGTGATCTCGGCGATCCCATCGGGCCGCGTGAAGTCCTGGATCGGAAGATCATTCAGGGCCGCGACCTCGGCCATGTAGTCGTGCCAGATGAAGGTGGGGCCATCGGCGGCGAAGACGTCCTCGATCTGCGAGAAGTCGCTGTTGCCGACCCAGACGCCCGTCACGATCGCACCGTCGCTGACCTGCGGGTCCGGATCCGGAGCCAGATAGCCGACGGCCTGGAGGTCGCGGAAGTCATTGGTGGTTCCGGTCTTCAGCGTGGCGGGCCGGCGTCCCGCATCGGACTGGAGCTGGAAGCGCGGGCCCCACAGCGGGTTCGTCGCCGGATCGGTGTTGTCCGCCAGGATGTCGGT
>JAGXHP010000146.1 GCA_024636135.1 Chloroflexota bacterium | reverse complement strand
CACATCGACCAGGTGGTGGCGTGGTCGATTGGCGCATCTGAGTGGGTCCAGGTTTCCGCCGGCCCGTTCGTCAGCGGCACCGACTTCCAGTTCGCGCAGGGCGCTGACGGGCTGATCTACTCCTACGAGAACACTCTCGATCCGACGACCGCGCCGTGGACGACTGCGCCGTTCAAGCTCGCGGACCCGAGCGAGCCATACGCCGGGATCGGGCTCGACGCCGGACCGGACGGACGGATCTACCGCCCTGCCACGTGGTCACGAGGCGGCATCGAGCTGGAGATCTACGATCCCACGACCGGCGCCCGCGACACCTCATCGCGATTGCCCGGGCCGCGGCTCGACTGCGTTCTGCGCGGCGGTGACGCTGTCCATCTCGTGGGCCTGGTCGGGATCGCGTCGTACAGGCCCGATACGGACACCTGGACGGAGCGGGTCGCCACGCCGGGCGACCGCGACTGCAATGGTGCCGGTTTCGGCCCGGACGGCCGCCTCTACCTTGCGGCGATGTGGTCGGCGCAGGACATCGTCGCGTGGGACGCCGAGCTCCGGCGCTGGCTCACGGTGGAGCCTCCCGAAGCGGGGCTGCATTTTCGACCGCGCTTCGTCACCGGCCCGGACGGCCGACTATGGGCGATCGACCCGGAACAGTCATTCGTCTTCACCCCGGGCGGCGAGTAGGGGCACCGCGCGCCCGCTGTTGGGCGCCACCGACGCTAACCGCGCGTGCGGCGACGTGTCGCGATCCGCTCGCGCATGAGTGCCGTCTGCAGCGACGCCCGTACCCGCGCGATGTCGACCGGGTCCTTGGTCTGCTGGAGCTCCGCCTCGGCGTGCCGTCGAGCCTCGACGGCCTTCGCCTCGTCGATCTCGTCGGAGTGCTCCGCCAGATCGGCCATCACGATGACCTTATCCGGCCGCACCTCGACGAAGCCGCCGCTGATCAGCAGCGACTGCTCCGTCCCGCCCTTCTTGATCCGCAGCTCGCCGACGCCCAATGAGCTGACGAGCGGCGTGTGATGCGGCAGGATGCCGAGCTGGCCATTCCGACCGGGCACGATGACCATGTCCACCTCGTCGGTGAAGACGCGGCGCTCGGGCGAGACGACTTCCAGCTGGAGTGGCATCTAGCCCATCTTCTCTGCGTTGGCGACCACGTCCTCGATCTTGCCGGCCATGAAGAAGGCCTGCTCGGGAAGCTGATCGTGCTTGCCCTCGAGGATCTCCGCGAAACCGCGGACGGTCTCCTTGAGCTCGACGTAGGCACCGGACCGTCCGGTGAACTGCTCGGCAACGAAGAACGGCTGGCTCATGAAGCGCTGGAGACGCCGGGCGCGCGAGACGGACACCTTGTCCTCCTCGGACAGCTCATCCATGCCCAGGATGGCGATGATGTCCTGGAGGTCCTTGTAACGCTGCAGCGTTCGCTGGACCACGCGGGCCACCTCGAAGTGCTCGTCGCCAACGATGCGCCGATCGAGCACCGTGGAGGTCGACGTCAGCGGGTCGACCGCGGGATAGATCCCCAGCTCCACGATCGATCGCTCGAGGCGGATCGTCGAGTCGAGATGCGCGAACGTCGTCGCCGGCGCCGGGTCGGTATAGTCGTCCGCGGGCACGAAGATCGCCTGCAGCGAGGTGATCGATCCCTTCTTCGTCGAGGTGATGCGTTCCTGGAGGTCGCCCATCTCCGTGGCCAGCGTCGGCTGGTATCCGACCGCGGACGGCATGCGTCCCAGGAGGGCCGAGACCTCGGATCCCGCCTGCGTGAACCGGAAGATGTTGTCGATGAAGAGGAGGATGTCGCGGCCCTCCTCGTCACGGAAGTACTCGGCCATGGCGAGCGCAGTGAGACCCACGCGCTGGCGTGCGCCCGGCGGCTCGTTCATCTGGCCGAAGACCATGACCGTCTTGTCGATGACGCCAGACTCGGTCATCTCGCCCAGCAGGTCGTTGCCTTCCCGGGACCGCTCCCCGACGCCGGCGAACACCGAGTAGCCGCCGTGCTCCGCCGCGATGTTGCGGATCAGCTCCTGGATGATGACCGTCTTGCCGGTACCGGCCCCACCGAACACGCCGACCTTGCCGCCGCGCCGGAACGGAGCGATGAGGTCGATGACCTTGATCCCGGTCTCGAAGACCTGCGCCTCGGTCTCCATCTGGTCGAATGCGGGCGGGTCGCGATGAATGGGGAGGCTCTTCTTGGCCTTGACTTCGCCCTTCCCGTCGATCGGGTGGCCGAGCACGTCGAACACGCGACCGAGAGTCGCCTCTCCCACGGGCACGGTGATGGCGGCGCCGGTATCGACCGCATCCAGGCCGCGCGCCAGGCCGTCGGTCGTCGACATGGCGACGGCGCGCACCCAGTTGTTGCCCAGATGCTGCTGAACCTCGACGACGAGCGTGCTGTCGGCATCCTTGGCGCCGTCCTTGGACGGACGCTGGATCTCGAGTGCGTTGTAGATATCGGGGAGCTCGTCGGGCGGAAACTCCACGTCGATCACGGGCCCCGTGATCTGGATCACCTTACCGGTCGCCATCGGTCTGTAACTCTCCTCTGCCTAGCCGAGCGCTTCCGCGCCGGAGGCAATCTCGATCATTTCGCGGGTGATGGTCGCCTGGCGTGTCTTGTTGTAGACCAGCGTCAGGTCGTCGATGAGCTCGTTCGCATTGTCGGTCGAATTGCGCATGGCGATCATGCGCGCCGACTGCTCCGAGGCGTTGTTCTCGAGCACGGCCCGATAGATGCCGATGGCCACGTAGTGCGGCAGCAGCCGGCTGAGCACCGCTTCCGGAGACGGCTCGAAGAGGTACTCGTCGTTCGTCCGCTCACCCTCCTCGCCCAACTCCGGGCGCGCGACCGGGAGAAGCGTGTCGATCTCCGGCTTCTGCGCCAGCGTCGAGACGAACGAGCTGTAGGCGATGTCGATCTCGTCGTACTTTCCGGACAGAAAGTCTTCCGTCACGAGTCGGGCGATGGGTGTGACATCGCCGAACGACGGCCGGTCCCCGAGAGGCGGGAAGTGCGCGGCGATCGGTACGCCGGCTCGTCGCAGCGCGTCGCGACCCTTGCGGCCCACCGTGATGGCCTCGATCTCCACCGAGCCGTCGCCGTTGCCCGATGACGCCCGCTCGGTGACCCAGCGCAGGACGGACCGGGTCGCGTTGGCATTGAGGGAGCCCGCCAGGCCGCGGTCGGTGGTGATGACAATGATCGCGGCGCGCTTCACCGGTCGGTTGGCGAGCAGCGGATCGATCTCCTCGGTCAGGTTCGCCGCGCTTGCCACGCGCTCCAGTGTGGCCTCGAGCTCGTCGGCGTAGGGACGCGCGGCCAGGATGGAGTCCTGCGCGCGCTTCATGCGCGACGCGGCCACCATCTCCATCGCCCGCGTGATCTGGGCGATGTTCCGGACCGACCCGATCCGGCCGCGAATGTCCTTCAGGCTCGGCATCGCCTAGGGCCGCCCACGCGCTGGTAGGTCGGAGCGTATATCCGTATATACGCCCGACATCAGGACTTGGCCTCGTCGCTCGGGGCGACGGCGTCAGCGTCGCCTTCGGCGTCGCCGCCAGCGACATCGGCGGCTGCCTCCTCGGCGAGCTCGGTGTCGCGCTCGACGGCGGCCTCCACCGGCTTATCGTCCGCATCGACCTCGACCGGCGTCACGTCGGCATCGGCGGCGTCCCCATCGGCCCCTGCCTTGGCGTCGTCATCGGCCTTGCCGTACCCGCCCTGACGCTTGAACTCGGCGACCGCCTTCTCCAGCGTCGCGATCGTCTCGTCGGACAGGACCTTGTCCTTGACGATGGTCGGCAGGAGCTCCTCGTACCCCGACTCGAGATGCCGGTACAGACCGGTCTCGAACTCGGCGATCTTGTTCGTCTCGACATCGTCCAGGAGTCCACTGGTGGCCGCCCAGATGATGACGACCTGCTTCTCCACCGACAGCGGCTCGTACTGCGGCTGCTTGAGGATCTCGGTCGTCTTCTCGCCGCGCGTCAGCTGGTCGCGCGTGGCCTTGTCCAGGTCAGAGCTGAACTGCGCGAAGGCCGCCAGCTCGCGGTACTGGGCGAGGTCGATGCGGAGCTTGCCGGCGACCTGTCGCATGGCCTTGATCTGCGCCGCGCCACCCACGCGTGAGACGCTGATGCCGGCGTTCACCGCCGGGCGCTGGCCCTGGTTGAACAGGTCCGACTGCAGGAAGATCTGGCCGTCGGTGATCGAGATGACGTTCGTGGGAATGTACGCGGATACGTCGCCGGCCTGCGTCTCGATGATCGGCAGGGCGGTCAGCGACCCGCCGCCGTTCTCCTCGTTCAGCCGCGCCGCACGCTCGAGCAGCCGGGAGTGCGAGTAGAAGATGTCGCCCGGGAAGGCCTCGCGGCCGGGGGACGGCGCATGAGCAGCGAGACCTGGCGGTAGGCCCAGGCGTGCTTGCTGAGGTCGTCGTAGACGCAGAGCGCATCCCGCCCGTTGTCGAGGAACTCCTCGCCCATCGCCACGCCCGCGTAGGGAGCAAGGTACTGGAGCGGGGCCGGGTCGCTGGCACCGGCGAACACGACGATCGTGTGCTCCATGGCGCCCAACTCCTCGAGCTGGGCCACCACCTGTGCCACCGTCGACTGCTTCTGGCCGATGGCGACGTAGATGCAGATGACGTCCTGGCCCTTCTGGTTGATGATCGTGTCGATCGCGATGGCCGTCTTGCCGGTCTGGCGGTCGCCGATGATCAGCTCGCGCTGGCCGCGACCGATCGGGATCATCGAGTCGATGGCCTTGATGCCGGTCTGCAGCGGCGTGTCGACCGGTTGGCGCACGATGACGCCCGGGGCGATGCGCTCGACCGGACGAGTCTTGTCGGTCTCGATCGGTCCCTTGCCGTCGATCGGCTCACCGAGCGGGTTGACGACGCGGCCGATGAGGGCGTCGCCGACCGGCACCTCCACGATGCGCCCGGTGGTGCGGACCTGGTCGCCCTCCGACAGCGACGTGTAGTCGCCCAGGATCAGCGCGCCGACCGTCTCCTCCTCGAGGTTGAAGGCCATGCCCATGATCCCGTTGCCGAAGTCGAGCAGCTCCTGCGCCAGGGCGCCGGACAGACCGTAGATCTGTGCGATGCCGTCGCCGACCTCGACGATGGTCCCGACGCCGGACACGTCGGCCCCGGCGTCGAAGCCCTTGATCTCGTTGCGGATGATCGACGTGATCTCGTCGGATCTGATCGCCATCTGTTCCTTTACTCCCTATCGCCTAGACGGCGGTCAGTCGCGCCCGCAGCCGCTCCAGGCGGTTGCGCACGCTGGCGTCGTAGAGCTGATCGCCGATGCGGACGGTGATCCCGCCGATCAGCGACTCGTCGACCACCTCGTTGATCTGGATCGTGGAGCCGGTGAGCTCGTGGAGCCGGTCGGTGACCGCGCTCCGCTGTGCCTCCTCGAGCGGCAGGGCCGTGCGGACCTCCGCCAGCGCGATGCCGCGCTCGCGGCGCACGAGCTCCCGGAAGTGCTCGACCATGCGGCCGATCGCCCCGGAACGCCCGCGGCGGATCATGAGCAGCACCAGGCTGAGCGGCTCGGCCGCCACGTCGCCGACGACCCGCCGCAGCACGCGTTCCTTGTCGGCAAACACGACCGCCGGGTGCTCGACGAGCGCGCGCAGGCCCTCGTCGGACAGCGCCTCCTCGAGACGGGCAAGATCGCGCTCCCATGCTTCGAGCGTGTCGTCATCGCGGCCGAGCCCGAAGGCGGCCTCGGCGTAGCGTCGCGCGGCGGTCTCGCGTCGTGCCATCGGTCAGTTCCGCTCCTGCTTCGTGCCGGAGCCGGCGGGGACGTCGGACAGGAACTCCTCGACGAGGCGGCGCTGCGTGGGGACGTCCATCTCGGAGCGGACGAGCTTGCCGGCCGCGGCGAGCGCGAGGTCGGCGACCTGCGCCCGCAGCTCCGCCATGGCGCGGTCCTTCTCCGCGACGATCTCCTCGCGAGCGCGGGTCGTGACCCGCTCGGCCTCGGTGCGCGCGTCGTTCAGGATCTCGTTCCGCGTGTCCTCGGCGATCTTGTT
>JAGXHP010000145.1 GCA_024636135.1 Chloroflexota bacterium | reverse complement strand
CTCTGCGAGGTGAGCGAGGACGAGATCACGTGGACCTGCACCCTGCAGGACGCCACATTCCACAACGGTGACCCGGTCACCGCGGCGGACGTCGTGTTCACCTATGACATCGCCAAGAGTGATAACTGCCGGCTGAACCCGTCGATCTGCCTCGGGCCGTTCCTCGAGTCGGCAACGGCCGTCGACGAGACGACCGTCGAGTTCACGCTGATCGAGCCGTACGCGCCGTTCGCGACGGTCATCCTCCCCGGCATCGCCATTGACTCGGAGGCCGTCGTCACGGCTGCCTACGAGGACTTCGTTGGCGAGGCCGAGGGTGCCGATCCGGCCGTGCTCACGGCTGCTGCCGAGGCCCTGGACGCCGCGACCGGTGCCGAAGAGCCCGATCCGGCTGCCTGCGAAGCAGCCTTCGCCGCTGGCGAGGGCGTCATCGGAGACGCCGGCGTCGAGCTGCCGAATCGCGACGACTTCAACACCGGTGGCGAGGCGGGCGATGAGTTCGACCCGTGCGCCTACGGTGGCGCGCTCGCCGACCTGCTGACCCAGATCCAGGCCGCACTGGAGACCGAGGGCATCGACGCCATCGCGGCGACGTACCCGCTGCTCTCCTTCAACACGGAGCCGGTCGGTACCGGACCGTGGATGTGCGAGCCGGGCTGCCTGCAGCCGGGCGAGAGCCTGACCCTGACGGCCTACGCCGACTACTACGGTGGCGCCCCCGCCACGGAGACCATCGTGATGCCGATCATCACCGATGACATCCAGGGTGCGAATGCCGTGCAGGCCGGCCAGGTCGACTGGAAGTACTCCCTGACCGCGGATGCGTATGACGCGCTCAAGGACGATCCGAACGTCCAGTTCGCCGAGTATCCGGACTTCGGCTACTTCGGTCTCCAGTACAACCTGCGCGAGGGCCGACTGTTCTTCGACCTCGAGGCGCGCAAGGCAGTGCAGTACTGCATCGACAAGGCCGCCACCGTCGACCAGGCCACCAACGGTCAGGGTATCCCGATCGAGGCCGACATCCCGCCGGCATCGTGGGCGTACAACCCCGACCTGCAGCCTGTCGAGCGTGACGTGGCCGCTGCCATCGGCTTCCTCGAGGACGCCGGATGGACGGTCGAGACCGATGCGGACGGCAATGCCACCGGGCCTGCCACCCGCGACGGTGCGACGTTCGAGACCGAGATCTACGTGCGTGCCGGCCGTCCGGACCGCATCGCGTTCATGGAACTGCTGCGTGACCAGGTGGTCGACTGCGGTATCGTCATCGAGGTCGTCGAAGGCGACTTCGCGACGGTGCTGCTGCCGCTCCTGACCTTCCCGCACATTCCGCCGAACGCGACGGAGCCCTATGACGCCTACTTCGGTGGCTGGGGCACGAGCTATGACCCCGATCCATTCGCGCTGTTCCACTCGAGCCAGTGCACGACGGAAGAGCAGCCCGAGCTGTACAACTACATCTGCTTCCAGAACGAAGAGGCGGATCGCCTGATCGACGAAGGCCTGGTCACCAGCGACCAGGACGCTCGAGCGGCGCTCTACCAGGAGTTCGAGCAGATCATGTTCGACGAGCAGCCGTACCTGTTCGCATGGTCGGACGTCGCGCGCGAGGCGCTCGACGCCAACCTGCAGAGCAATGCCGGTGATCTCGAGCTCGGGTCGCCGCAGTGGCACTGGCAGCTCGAGACGCTGCTGGTCGCTGAGTAGCCGGATCGTCCGGAACCTCAGGTCCGACTGATCGCGGCCGCTGGTGGCACCTCCGGGTGCCACCAGCGGCCCACCTCCTCACCTGGGCCCGCGTGAGGGCTCCCGTCTGGCACAATTCCCGCACAGTGGGCGGGAACGGGATTTCGGAGAGAGGGAGCACGGCACACCGCCATGGCCACCTACATCCTTCGACGTACGCTGCAGTCGATCCCCATCCTCTTCGGGGTCGCACTCGTCAGCTTTGCCATCATCCAGTTGGCCCCCGGCAGCCCGATCGATCGCTTCCGCACCCCGAACATCCGACCCGAGACCCTCGAGAATCTTGTTCGCCTCTACGGCCTCGACAAGCCGGTCCATGAACAGTTCATCAGCTGGATCACGGCCTTCGTCCAGTTCTGGAACACCGAATCCTGGGGCTACAGCCTCGTCGACGGCCGCTCGGTGCGCGACACCCTCGTTGACCGCATGCCGGCCACGCTGCTGCTCGGCGGCACCGCGCTCCTGGTCACGATCGTCATCGCGATCCCGATCGGCATCCTCGCCGCGGTTCGCCAGTACAGCTGGGCGGACAAGGCCATCACCACCTTCGCGACGATCGGCTACGCGATTCCGTCGTTCCTGCTCGGCCTGTACATCGCCTACCTCGGCACGGTTGTCTTCCGTGGGCTCTTCCCCGGCTTCGGGATGGTGAGCCTGCCGGGAACCGAGGGCAGAGGAACCCCGCTCGACGTGGCGTGGCACATGGTGCTGCCCGTGACGTCGCTCGCAATTCAGCAGATCGCCGGCTGGAGCCGCTACGTCCGCGCCAAGATGCTCGAGGTCCTGAACCAGGACTACGTGCGCACCGCGAAAGCCAAGGGCCTCAGCGCGGCGAAGGTCACCTACAAGCACGCGCTGCGCAATGCTCTGATCCCCGTCATCACGCTCTTTGGCCTGACCCTGCCGGGCCTGCTGTCGGGTGCCGTCATCACCGAGACGATCTTCAGCTGGCCGGGGCTTGGCCTGCTCGGGGTGACAGCGGTCACGCAGCGTGACTATCCGGTCGTCCTCGCGTTCGTCATGGTCGGCGGATTCGGGGTCGTCATGGGCAACCTGCTCGCCGACATCCTGTACGGCGTCGTCGATCCGCGGATCAAGTACTAGAGGACGCTCGCCATGGTCAGCGACACCACTGCCGCGGAGATCGAGCGGCGACGCGCCGAAGAGGCGGAGGCCGAGTCGGCCGATATCGACCGGACGCCGGTCAGGACGTACTGGCAGCTCGTCCGCCAGCGCTTCATGAAGCATCGCCTCGCCGTCTTCGCGGTCATCGTCCTCGTCGTCCTCGCGACGTACGCCATCATCGTGCCCACCGTCACTGGAGACGCGTGGCGCACCACGCAGCTGTTCCGTGACGACGCGCCGCCGGAGCTGTTCTCCGAGGACGGCGAGTTCACCTTCGCCGTCCTCGGCTACAACGAGTACGGCCAGAACCTGTTTGCCCGCCTCGGCAAGGCGACGCAGACGTCACTGACGATCGGCCTTGCCGCCGTGATCATCATCGTGGTCATCGGCGTCTTCATCGGCTCGATTGCCGGGTATGTCGGAGGATGGGTCGACAACCTGCTGATGCGGTTCGTCGACATCATGCTGTCGTTACCGGGGCTCTTCGTGATTCTCATGATCACGGCGTTCTTCGGCCAGGGAAACGTGTGGGTGGTGGTGTTCGCCATCGGGCTCACGGGCTGGACGACCGCCGCGCGGCTGGTTCGCGCGGAGTTCCTGAGCCTGCGCGAGGTGGACTACGTCCAGGCGGCGCGGGCACTCGGAGCATCGCCGCAGCGCATCATGCTTCGCCACATGCTGCCGCCGGCCATGGCCCCGATCGTGGTCGCGGCGACCCTCGGCATCGCCGACTCGGTGGTGGTGGAGTCCGCGCTCAGCTTCCTGGGCTTCGGCATCGGCCGCGACAGCGCCAGCCTGGGCACCATGCTCCAGAACGCGCGCGACTACTTCTTCTCGGGTCCGCTGAAGGTGGTGTACCCGGGAGTCATCCTCATTCTCATCGTGCTTTCCGCGAGCTTCCTGGGTGACGGGCTCCGGGACGCGCTCGATCCCCGCCAGCGGGTCGAGAAGTGACGCTGACGGCCCGCAGCACCGGCCCCCTGCTCGAGATCCGGGGCATCAAGACCCACTTCTTCACCCAGGATGGCGTTGTCAAGGCCGTCGACGACGTCACGTTCGAGATCGGTCATGGCCAGACGCTGGGCGTGGTGGGGGAGTCGGGCTGTGGCAAGAGCATCACCAGCCTGAGCGTCATGCGCCTCATCGAGCGACCCGGCCGCATCGTGGCGGGCGAGATCTTGCTCAACGGGGAGAACCTGCTCGAGAAGAGCGACGCGGACATGCGCGACATCCGCGGCGACCAGGTGAGCATGATCTTCCAGGAGCCGATGACCAGCCTGAACCCGGTGTTCACCTGCGGCGACCAGATCGCCGAAGCCGTCCAGCAGCACACCGCGGTCAGCCGCCGCGAGGCCTGGGACCGTGGCGTCGAGATGCTGCGCGTGGTCGGCATCTCCGACGCCAAGCGGCGTGCCTCCGAGCATCCGCATCAGCTGTCCGGCGGCATGCGCCAGCGGGTGATGATCGCCATGGCCCTGTCGACCGATCCGGACCTGCTGATCGCCGACGAGCCGACGACCGCGCTCGACGTCACCATCCAGGCGCAGATCCTCGAAGTCATGCGTGAGCTCCGCGAGAAGAACCGGATGGCGATCATGCTCATCACGCACGACCTCGGTGTCGTGGCCGAGATGGCCGACGAGGTCGTCGTGATGTACGCCGGCAAGGTCGTCGAGCGCTCCGACGTCAAGACTGTCTTCGGGTCGCCGCACCATCCGTACACCCAGGGCCTGTTGCTCTCGATCCCGCGTCTCGACGAGCGTCGCGAGCGATTGCAGGTCATCAAGGGCACCGTGCCGTCGCCGCTCCACCTGCCCGAGGGCTGCCTGTTCAAGCGTCGTTGTCCGCACCGCATGAAGGTGTGCGATACGCCCCCGCCGTACCAGGAGGTGGGGCCCAGCCACGTCAGCCGCTGCTGGCTGACGCCCGCGGGCGAGGCACCCGACGTGGGTGCCGATGCCACGGGACCCGAGGCGGAGCAGGCGGCCGAGGCGCTCACGGTGGCGGCCCGATGAGCGACGCGGCGATGGCGCCGAGCGACGGAGTCGTCGAGGGCGAACAGATGAGCGGTGGACAGACCACCGAGCAGCGTGCCGCCGCACGAGGCGGGTCGGCCGCGGCTCCGCTGCTCGAGGTCGACAACCTGGTCAAGCACTTCGAGATTCGCGGCGGCCTGCTCGGCATCAGCAAGCTCGGCGCCGTGCGTGCGGTCGACGGCGTGAGCTTCAGCGTGACGGAGGGCGAGACGCTTGGCCTGGTGGGGGAGTCGGGCTGCGGGAAGACGACCCTCGGCAAGGTGATCCTGCGCCTGCTGCCGCCAACCGCCGGCTCGGTGAATTTCGAGGGCAAGTCGCTGTTCGACCTGTCGTCGCGTGAGCTCAAGGCCGCGCGCCGCGATATCCAGGTCGTGTTCCAGGACCCGTATGCCAGTCTCAACCCGCGGATGAGCGTCGGCGAGATCGTGGGCGAGGGCCTGTACGTCCACGGGATGACGAACAAGCGTGAGCGCGAGTCGGCGGTCCGCGACCTCCTGAAGCGGGTGGGGCTCAATCAGCAGCACATCCACCGCTACCCGCACGAGTTCTCCGGAGGCCAGCGCCAGCGCATCGGGATCGCGCGCGCCCTCGCCCTGCGACCGCGCTTCATCGTGTGCGACGAGCCGGTCAGTGCGCTCGACGTATCGATCCAGTCGCAGGTCCTCAACCTCCTGAGCGACCTCCAGGACGAGTTCCAGCTCACCTACCTGTTCATCGCCCACAACCTCGCGGTGGTCAAGCACCTGTCGACGCGGGTCGGGGTCATGTACCTCGGCAAGCTCGTGGAGCTGTCGGATGCCGACGAGCTGTACCAGGCGCCGGCGCATCCATACACCAAGGCCCTCCTGTCGGCCATCCCGGTGCCGGACCCGACCGTGCGCCGCGAGCGGATCGTGCTCAAGGGCGATCTGCCCTCCCCGGCCAACCCGCCCTCGGGGTGCCGATTCCACACGCGCTGCCCCATGGCGCAGGAGATCTGCAAGGTCGAAGAGCCGCCATTGCGCGATGTCGGCGGCGGCCACATGAGCGCCTGCCACTTCGCCGAAGAGGTCACGCCACTCGGAAGCGAGTAGCCAATATTCGGTAAGGCCTAGCCCTCGGCCCCGCTCGGGGCGGGGCCTTCTCCGCGGTCGGGCTCCTCCATCCGCAGCTCCACCTGCTCGCTGCCGTCCGGCCGTCGCGTGCGCGTCACGTGGATGTGGGGATGGGTCTCGTCGCCGACCTGCTCCTTCTCGACGCGGACCATGACGTGCTCGTCGACGTCGCTGAGCCGCTCCGTTTCGGAGAGGGCGGCGTTGGGGACGGTGCGGAACACGGCGTAGCTCACGAAGACCCAAAGCACGGCGATGACCGGGATCCCGAACAGTGCTCCCCAGACGCCCGCGACCTGCGCGCCGACGAGAAGGCCAACGAGCACCAGGATGGGATGGAGCCCGAGTGCCCCGCGCAGGAGACGCGGCTGCAGCCAGTTCACGATGACCGTCTGGACCGCGAACAGGATGATCGCGAGCGGGATGAGCGATTCGCCGGCGAACAGCGCGGCGCCGATGACCGGGGGAATGAGCGCCAGTGGCGGTCCGAAGAACGGGATGAGCATGGCCAGGGCGCTCAGCGTTCCCCACAGGAAGAGGTAGGGCACGCCGAAGGTGCTGCCGACCACGCCGACCGTCGCCGCCTGGAGCACCGCGAGGATCAGCTGAGCTCGCAGGAACCCGCCGAACGCACGCACGATTGATCGTTCGAGGAGGTCGGCTTCGTCTCGGTAGCGCCGCGGGACGACGCTGCGCAGGCGCCCCAGGATGCGCTGGGAGTCCATGACCATGTACAGCGAGATCACGATGATGAGCAGGAGCGCGCCGAGTGCGGCGATCGTGACGCCGGCGATGTTCTGCGCCTGCTCGACAACATCGCTGCCGATTTGGGCCAGGCCGGCCAGCGCGCCGCCGTACAAATCGGTCAGGTCGAGGCGCAGCCTTCCGAACTGGAGGCCGCGCTCCCAGTCGGCGAGGACCGCGAGAATGTCCCGCTCGGCGGCAGGGTAGTTGCGTGCCAGCTCCGCCACCTGCTGGGTCATGGCCGCGCCGGTGTAGAAGACCGCGAAGCCGAACACGACCAGGGCCAGCAGGTACGCCCCGACCACGATCGTCGGTCGCGGGAGGTCGACCCGCTCCGCGATGCCGGCGACGAGAGCCGACATCACGAACGCCAGCAGCCAGGCCAGGAACAGGATCAGCAGGATGGTGCCGAAGCCGCCGAGCAGCGCGAGGCTCCGTTCGATGACGAGGAACGCGAAGTAGGCGCTTCCGAGCGCGAGGAACAGGACGAGCCACCAGCGTTCGCGCGGACCGATGCCACCACCGGCGCCGGTCATGGTCAGGTCGTCCGTCGCGGGCCGATGCCCACCGCGGCGCGTACCTCGGCCACCGTGGCGTCGAGGATCGGTCGGACCTTCTCCGCTCCCGCCGCCAGCGTGTCCTCGACCACGGCGGGATCCGCTGCAAGCCGGAGTCGCTCCTCCCGCATCGGGCGGAAGTACTCGATGATCCGCTCGGCGAGCAGCCGCTTCGTATCGACGCA
This sequence comes from Chloroflexota bacterium, assembly GCA_024636135.1. GTDB lineage: Bacteria > Chloroflexota > Limnocylindria > QHBO01 > QHBO01 > JACDBZ01. The sequence goes on along the minus strand of JAGXHP010000145.1, from coordinate 9 downwards.
GCCGGTGCG
>JAGXHP010000144.1 GCA_024636135.1 Chloroflexota bacterium | reverse complement strand
GAGCTCAGCGAGGAGGAGCGCTCGACGCTGGAGACGGCGCAGACCGTGCTGACCGAGATGCTCGGCCTCATGGAGCTGTCGGGAACCGTCGAGATTGCCAGCGGTGGCGACACCGCTCGTCTCAACGTCAAGGGCGATGATCTCGGGGCGCTCATCGGCCGCCGAGGCGAGAAGCTCGCGAGCCTTCAGCACATCGTGAACCTCATCGTGGGTCGACGCGAGGGCCAGCACCACCGAATCGCCATCGATGTCGAGAACTATCGGGGTCGCCGCGAGCAGCAGCTGCGCGACGTCGCCGACCGGGCCGCCAAGCGCGTCATCCAGAGCGGCAAGATCATTCAGCTCGAGGCGATGCCCGCCATCGAGCGCCGCGTGGTTCACATGGCGCTGCTCGAGAATCCGAGGATCCGGACCCAGAGCGTCGGCGTGGAGCCGAACCGGCGGATCGTCGTTCTCCCGGCGAACCAGGTCAAGGAGTAGGGCGGCTCACCCGGGAGCGGGTGATGGAAGGCGCAGCGTGCGCCGTCGGGCGCCTGGAGCCCGACGGCCCGTGGGTGGGGTTCGCGCCGACGCTGGACGACGGGTACGCCCTCGTCATCGGAGTCGATGAGCGCACCGGGGTCCGCTCGGACGCCGGTGCGGGTGAGTTACTGGCGCTTGCGATTCTCTATTTCGAGGAGGCGCTCGAACCGCCGCCAGAGGAGCTGGCCGCGACGCTGGGTGACATCGGCTCACTCGTCCGCCATGTCGCCGAGCACGAGACGGACGCAGCCCGCCGACGCCTCCTTGCCGAGGCGGTGGATGCCGTCGATGACGGTCTTGCCGCGGACGTGACGATCACGCGCATCGGGCGCGCGCTGGGGGAAGGACGTGACGCGACCGCGATGATTCGCGGCCGCGTCGGAGAGCTGCTGGCCGAGGACTGATCCTCTAGCCGACCGGGCGATCGTCGTCCGTGGGCTCGGCCGCCGGCTCGGCGGCAGCGGGCTCGGCGGCTACCGGCTCGGCCGCGACCGGCTCGGAGGCGACCGGCTCGCTCGCAACCGGCTCGGCCGCTACCGGCTCGGCTGCGGTAGCCGCGGGAGCTGGGGACGCGGCCGGCCGCTCGGAGGCCGATGAGGTTCCGACCTTGAACTTGCCGCCCTCGGCCTGGAACTCTTGCCAGCCAGCCCACGCCATCACGGCGGCGCCCACCACGGCGATCAGGAAGAACAGGTCGCGAACGTTGAAGTTGACGAACACCAGCCCGATGCCGACGAGCAGGGCCAGCAGCATCGTCACGCCGGCCACGCCACCGGCGGCGACCATCAGGCTGCCTCGGGAGCCCGGCAAGGTGGTGCCCGGCGACAGCTGCGGCAGCAGGACGATGACGAGCATCGCGACTGCGGCGAGCACAGCGAGCACGGTGAGTCCGTAGCTGTATCCCACCAGACCGCCGATGATGACCGCCGCGGATCCGTAGACGGCCAGTTTTTCGGTCTGGCTCAATTTCGAGAAGTCCATCCGATCCAACACCCTCCATGTCGACCAAAAGGGCCCCCCGACCCGCGACGGACCGTAGCACAGCGGGTCAACTCGCTCGGGTCCGCTTGACGCAGCGCCGAGTCCGGCGCGGAGCGGCCGCCGAGGGTGAAGTGGTGGAGATGGGGGAGAATCGAACTCCCCGTCCAGAACACAGTCGCCGAGAACTTCCTACAGGTATTTCCGGCCAACTTGCGCTTCGCAATGCGGGCCCCCGACCGGCGGGGTGCTTCGCCTGCTATCCGGTGATGCCTTTCGGCTCTTTGACGCCACTCACCGGAGTCGGCGACGCCGCACCTCCCCTAATGACATCTTCGCCGCCCGGGGAGGGGGGACGGCGTCGATGTTCACTGCCTAAGCAGCGAAGGCGTAACTATCGTTGCCAGTTACAGCAATTGCCCGCTGTTTAACGAGGCCTGCGAGCAACCTCGACCTGCGATTCTCGGTTCCTGGGCACTGTCGAATCCTGACATCCCCACGAGCCGATTGGACTGCCCATTCTAGCAGACCGACGCGCCGATGAGAACACCTGTTCTAGAGCTGCAGGGGACGTGGGTGCGTCCACGGGTGCAAGCGATCGACGAAGCGACCCGCCAGGACCTAGAGCTTGATGCGCCCGGCCTGCTTCGACTCGCGATCGAGCTCGCGGCGCATGTCGCGCTCGGCGATGGATCGGCGCTTGTCGTGGGTCTTCTTGCCCTTGGCGATCCCGAGCTCGAGCTTCGCCCGTCCGCGGCTGATGTAGAGCCGCAGCGGGACGATCGTGAGTCCCTTTGCCGACTGCAGCCCGGTGAGCTCGGCGATCTGGTCGCGATGCAGCAGCAGCTTGCGCGTGCGCGTCGGAGCGTGGTTGTTGCGGTTGCCCTGCGAGTACTCCGCGATGTGGGCGCCGATCAGCCAGGCCTCGCCCTTGTCGACCCTGGCATAGGCCTCGGCGATGTTCACCTTGTGCTCGCGGATGCTCTTGATCTCGGTCCCGGTCAGCACGAGGCCAGCCTCGAGGGTGTCCTCGATGGTGTAGTCATGGCGGGCGCGTCGGTTGACGGCGATCGTCTCGTCGGGCATCGGTCCTGGGCTCAGCGTGCGGGTTCGATCGGGGCGGACATGGAGAGAGCCGGCCGCATTCGGCCGGCTCCTCCGTCGCTACACCACGCGAAGCTGTGTTAGGCCACTGCCTCGGTGGTGGCGTGCTTGGAACTATCCATCAGCAACACCACCTCCTTTCGTTGCCGGCGATGCTAGCAGATGGGTCGAGCGCCCACAACGCCCACGACGACCGCTCCCGGAAGCCCCGCGGATGGCGAACCGGACGGCTTCGGCGTCAAGGGATCGTCGGCCACGGATTGATCGCCGAGGAAGGCGATGGCGGCGTCGAGGACCGGATCCTCCTCCGGCGGCGTCTCCGCGGTGCGTGCCGCGTCGACGTCGGGCTGGATCCCGTCGGGCGCAACGCTGTTGTGCTGCGGCGTGAACCATCGGCTGATCGTGATGCGGACCCCGCCCTCGTTCTCGAGCCGGCTCCAGACCTGTACCGTGTTCTTTCCGAATGATGGCTCGCCGATGAGGGTCGCGCGTCCGCTCTCCTGGAGCGCCGCCGCGACGATCTCGGATGCCGAGGCAGACCCGCCGTTGATGAGCACCACGACCGGAATCTCGCGATCAGTTGCCACGCCGTCGCCGGTTGCCGGCCACTCGCGGACGTCGTCGCCGGCCGACTCCTGCGTGAAGATCAGCCCGTCGTCGACGAACTGGCTGGCGATCTGCTGCGCCGCATCGATGTAGCCGCCGGGGTTGTCGCGGAGGTCGAACACGACCTGGTCGGCGCCCTCGTCGATCAGGTCGGCGAGCGCATCACGGAACTGGTCGGCGGCCGGCGCCGAGAACTGGTTGAGGCCGATGTAGCCGATGTGCCCGTCGATCATCCGTGCTTCGACCTCCTGGATCGTGATCTCGGCGCGCGTGATCGTGATGTCGAATGGCTCGCCGTCATCGCGCAGGACCGTCAGCGTGACGTCGGTGCCCGATTCCCCGCGGATCTGGCCGATCTGGTCCTCCATGGTCGTGCCGTTGACCGACGTCCCATCCACGGCCACGACGAAGTCGCCCGTCTGGAGCCCGGCCCGCTCGGCCGGCGAGTCCGACAACGGCGCGACGACGATCAGGCGGCAGACGTCGCTCAGCTCGGTACACGCGGCAAGGTCCGCGGCATCCCGGGTGTTGCGGATCGCCATCTCGGCCCCGATGCCGCTGAAGGCGCCGGAAAGGTCGCCGAGCGCCTGGCGATACTGCTCCGGGGGCATGTAGCCGGAGTACGGATCGGCGACGCCGTACTGGAACATGCCGCGGATCGCGCCCTCGACGAGCGCGTCGGGGTCGAGCTCATCGACATAGTCGTTCTGGAGCTGATCGTAGGCCTCGCAGAACGCGGCGAAGGCATCGTCGGGGGCCGCACAACCACCGGCTTCGGAGCCGCCGCCCGCGAGAAACCCGCCGGCGAACAGCAGGGCACCGACCACCGCCGCCAGGGCGATGGAGATGATCCAGGGAATCGATCCGCCCCGCCGCGGGGCGGGGGCTGGGGGCACGTGCTCGTTCATCGGGGCGTGAAGTCTAGCGTCGCTCCCCGTTGGGCGAGATCGCGGGCAGGTTACGTTTCCTTATGCACCGAGAGCCGTGGGTCATCGGGCGGCGGAGAGGTAGGACCGCACGCTGATCCAGGAGCCGAGCGCCCCGACGCCCAGGCCGGCGCCGAGCAGGATCATCGACAGCGTGGTGAGGAAGCGGGCGCTGACGGCGGTCGGCATCTGGAAGATCGTCACCATCGCCGGCTGGATCGGGTCCCACACGATCGCCACCAGGACGATCGTCACGAGCGCGCCGATCAGTCCGCACAGCACGCCCTCGAGGATGAACGGCCAGCGGATGAACGAGTCCGATGCGCCGACCAGCCGCATGATCTCGATCTCGCCTGCCCGGCTGTAGACCGCGATCCGGATCGTGTTGATGATCATGAACAGCACGGTCAGCCCCACGAGGCCGATGCCGACCAGGCCGACCGTCCGGATGACGTTGATGATGCCGAGCAGCGTGTCGTACTCGGCCTGCTTGGTCAGAACGCGCGCCACGTCGTCGTGGGAGGCCAGGAACTCGCCCACGTCCCCGGCCGCATTCGGGTCGACGAGGTTGATCTCCAGGCTGGCGAACAGCCGGATCGTGGCGCCGCCCGTGTCGAGCTCCTGCCCCGCCTCGCGATACGAGGCGCGGAGCCGCTCCATGGCCTCGGCCGGTGAGACGTAGGCCACCGAGGCCACCTGCGGAAAGGCCTCGACCTCGGAGACGAGCTGCATCCGGTCGGCGACCGGCAGGTCGTCGACCAGCTGGGCGGTGACGGCCACCTTGCTCTCGATGAACTCGAGGCCGGAGTTGAGCCCGGCGATGACAATGAACAGCCCCGACAGGAGGACGAGCATCAGGATGACGGTGGCGGTGGCGGCCAGGCTCATCATCGCGTTGCGCCAGAAGCCCTGCCAGGCGCGGACGATGCTGAAGCCGATGAAGCGCGCGAAGGGCATCGGCTCAGTACTCCCGCTCGTAGGCCGCGGCCGCCTCGTCGCGCACGAGGTGCCCGCCCTCGAGGGCCAGCACCCGGCGGCGCATGGCGTTCACGATCTCCTGGTTGTGGGTCGCCATGAGGACCGTGGTGCCGAGCTGGTTGATCTGGATCAGGAGCTGGATGATCTCCCAGCTGGTGACGGGGTCGAGGTTGCCCGTCGGCTCATCGGCGATGAGGATGGCCGGATCGTGGACCAGGGCCCGCCCGATCGCCGTGCGCTGCTGTTCTCCGCCGGACAGCTGGGTCGGCAGGTGGTGGGCGTGATCCTGGAGCCCGACCAGGCTGAGCAGCTGCGGGACGCGCTGTCGGACCAACGTCCCGGGCGCGCCGGTCACGTCGAGCGCGAAGGCGACGTTCTCCCACACCGTCTTGTTCGGCAGAAGCCGGAAGTCCTGGAACACGATGCCGATCCGGCGGCGCAGCCCCGGGACGTGGCGTCGCCGCATGCGAACGAGCTCGCGCCCGGCGACCCGCACGCTGCCGGCGGTCGGAATCTGCTCGCGGATGAGGAGCCGGATGAACGTGCTCTTGCCGGCCCCCGACGGCCCGACCAGGAACACGAAGTCGCCCGCCGGGATCTCGACGCTGACGTCGGCCAGGGCGACCTTGCCGTTCGGGTAGGTCATGCCGACATCGACCATGCGGATGACCGACGCCTCGGCTGAATCGGTGCGCGCCCGGCGGCGCAGAAGGGATGTCATCGGCTTGGCGCGATGGTAGCCGAGTTCATCCGGCCGGCGTCGAGCCCTCGGCCTGGCCGACGCGGGAGCGAAGGTAGCCGTCGATGAAGGCATCAAGCTCACCGTCGAGCACCGCGGTCGGATTCGAGGTCTCGACCCCGGTTCGCAGGTCCTTCACCATCGTGTACGGCTGGAGGACGTAGCTCCGAATCTGGTTGCCCCAGCCAGCCTCGACGTGCTCGCCGCGCAGGCGTGCCATCTCCGCCTCGCGCTCCTCCTCCTGCCGCTCGATGAGTCGGGCGCGGAGGACGGCCATGGCGCGCTCGCGGTTCTGATGCTGGCTCCGCTCGCTCTGCACGGCGACGACGATCCCGGTCGGCTCATGCGTCAGGCGTACCGCCGAGTCGGTCTTGTTGACGTGCTGGCCACCGGCCCCGCTGGCGCGGTAGGTGTCGACCCGGAGATCCTTCTCGTCGATCTCGACCGCCGCGTCCTCGGGGACCTCCGGCATGATCTCGACCAGCGCAAAGGTCGTGTGGCGGCGCTTCTGGGAGTCGAACGGACTGATCCGCACGAGCCGATGGACGCCTCGCTCACTGCGCAGCTGACCGTAGACCCAGCGCCCGTCGACGGTGAAGCTGACGCTCTTGAGCCCCGCGCCCTCGCCCTCGGTCGCCTCCAGGATCTCGGTCTTGAAGCGGTGACGCTCCGCCCAGCGCAGGTACATGCGCAGGAGCATCTCGGCCCAGTCCTGGGACTCGGTTCCCCCGGCGCCGGCGTGGATCGAGACAATCGCCCCCCGCTCGTCGAACGGCTCGCCCAGGAGGAGCTGCTGCTCGAGTCGCGCCCAGTCGGCCTGGAGCGCGGCGAGATCCCGCTCGAGGTCGGGCCGCAGGGTCTCCGCCTCGTCGGGATCGGCCGCCGCCATCTCTGCGATCTCGGCCAGGCCGTTGGCACGCTCGCCGAGCGACTGCCACAGGTCGATCTCCGACCGCAGCTCCTCGGCGCGACGCATGGTCGACTGCGCCGCGGCGGGGTCATCCCACAGGTCGGGATCGGCGGAGCGCTCGGTCAGCTCGGCGAGCTCGGCCTCTTTGCTGGAGTGGTCAAAGGCGCACCGACGTCTCGGTCACGAGGCGCGCCAGGCGCTGGGCCTCGTCCCTAATTGTGTCCAATCGACACCGCCATCGGGAGCTCGGCCATGTCGGCCAGCCGGTTGCCCTTGGCCCGCACCTTGGCCGGGTTCACGCACGGGCAATAGCTCTGGCGGGGGCACACCCCACAGTTGCCGTCGCAGTTCAGCGTCGCGGCGTATGTGCAGCGCATGCAGTCGCGCTCACACATGATGAGGTCTTCGTAGGGGAGCTCTGGATCTCGGAAGCGAGTGACCGGTGGAAGGTGAGCCGCCGTGCTGACGGGGAGCGGAACAGAGGCTCTCGGTGGTGCGGTCAGTTGCTTCACGAATCCCTCCACCTATGGGCATCGCGAGGGGGCCCGGAGTTGACCTCGCGACGATCGTTGCGCTCATCGTAGCGACTCGCTCAGATATCGCAACCCCGCACGATCTTCCCATCCATCGGCCATGATGGGGCCATGCCCGACCCGTTCCTGTTCATCGTGGGGATCATCGCCATCGCGACCGTCCTACTGTTCCCGCTGCGCCTCTGGCAACGCCGCCGCAAGCGCTACGGAAGCGACGAATCCGGCGGGGAGAGTCCCGACGATGGCTGACGCCGCCTAGGTCGTCAGGCCCTCCCACGGAGCCTCGGTGCGACGCACGACCACGGCGCGGTAGCGTGCGAGCAGCATCGGCCAGCCCTCCTCCCCGGCCATGGCCGCGCGGTATGCCCGCCCGTCGCCGCGGTGCCGTTCGAACCCGCGATGCACGAGCGTCAGCCGCGACCCGCGCGCTATCGGCTCGAACGTCACCTCGACATCGCTGGCATGCGCAGGATTCGGCTCGGGCGTCCGATCCGCGCCGATGAGCCAGGCGAAGTGGAGCCGGCGCGGTGGCTCCCAACCGGTGACCCGGCCCCAATCGAGCCGCAGGCCGTGCGGGCCCCGTTCGAAGCAGAAGCCCCCAACGAACGGCTCGATGCCGATCGACTCCAGACCGGCCCCTGACCAGGTCGCCTCGGACGGCCACCAGGTGCGGAGCCCGTCGGTGAACACCGCGAAGGCGTCACCGGCCTCAACGCCGAGGTCGAGCGTCTGTTCGACGGGCTGGATCGCTGCTTCGCTCACGCCCCGTGGCACTTTTTGAACTTCTTGCCGGAGCCGCAGTAGCACGGCTCGTTGCGGCCGAGCTTCGGCCCGGAGCGGGCGGGCGCGGCTGCCCCGTTGTCGGCCGTCGCAACCGCGGTGGCCGCGCCTCCCGCCGACGCGGTCGCGGCGACAGCGGCCCGGCCCTCGACCACGTTGCGCGCCATGGGGCGCGGCTGAGGCGCATGGGCATGGACGGTGACGCGGAAGATCGTGTGGGTGACGTCGTGGCGGATGGTCGACTTCAGCTCGTCGAACATTCGGTAGGCCTCGATCTTGAACTCGTTCAACGGGTCGCGCTGGCTGTAGGCTCGCAGGCCGATGCCGCGCCGCATGTCATCGACCGCGGTCAGGTGCTCGACCCACAGCGAGTCGATGACGCGCAGCAGCACGAGCCGCTCGAGCACGCCGATCCCGTCGTCCCCGACCTCGCGGCGCTTTGCCTCGTAGCGTTCCCGAATCGTCTCGGTCAGCGTCTCGACCAGGATCGCCGGGTCGGCCGCTTCGTCGATGACCCGCAGGTCCGCATCGGTCAGTGTCGGCGCCATCGTGACCAGCTGCGTCTTCAGCCCGTCGCGATTCCACTCCGAGGCGTACTCGGCTGCGGTGTGCTCGGCCACCAGCGCGGCCAGCTCCTCGTCGAGCATGGCCTCGACGGTCGGCCCAAGGTTTGAGGATCGCAGGATGCGATCGCGCTCGCGGTAGATCGTCTCGCGCTGGCGGTTGATGACGTCGTCGTACTCGACCACGTGCTTGCGCGTGTCGAAGTTGTAGCCCTCGACCCGGGTCTGGGCGTTCTCGATGGTCTTGCTCACCATCTTCGACTCGAGCGCGGTGTCATCGGTGAAGCCGAGGGTGCGCATGATGCTCTGGACGCGGTCGCTGGCGAAGCGACGCATGAGGTCGTCCTCGAGCGACAGGTAGAACCGGGAGCTGCCGGGATCACCCTGGCGACCGGCACGGCCGCGGAGCTGGTTGTCGATGCGGCGCGCGTCGTGGCGCTCGGTCCCCACGATGTGCAGGCCGCCGGCCTCGATGACTCGCTCCTTGTCCGCCGCGCACTGCGCCTCGGCCTGGGCAAGCGCCGCCGCGTACTGCTCCGGCGTCGCCTCGAGGACGTTCGTGCCCTGCTTGTGGAGCATCTCGGTGGCGAGCACCTCCGGGTTGCCGCCCAACAGGATGTCCGTGCCGCGGCCCGCCATGTTCGTCGCGATCGTGACCGCGCCGGATCGGCCGGCCTGCGCGATGACCTCGGCCTCCTTCTCGTGGAGCTTCGCGTTGAGGACGTTGTGCTTGATGCCGCGGCGCTTCAGCATGTCGCCGAGCATCTCGCTGATCTCGACGCTGATCGTGCCCACCAGGACGGGTCGTCCCTTCTCGTGCTCCTCCGCGATCTCGTCGACGACCGCGTTCCACTTCCCCTTCTGGGTGGCGTAGATGAGGTCGGCGTAGTCGGCGCGGATCATCTCGCGGTGCGTCGGGATGACGACGACCTCGAGCCCGTAGATCTTCGCGAACTCCTCCGCCTCTGTCTCGGCGGTGCCGGTCATGCCGGCGAGCTTGTCGTACATCCGGAAGTAGTTCTGGAACGTGACTGTGGCGAGGGTGCGCTGCTCGTTGCGGACCGCGACGCCCTCCTTGGCCTCGACTGCCTGGTGCAGCCCCTCCGACCAGCGGCGCCCCGGCATGAGCCGGCCGGTGAACTCGTCGACGATGACGACCTCGCCGTCCTTGACGACGTAGTCGCGGTCCTTCTGATACAGGACCTGGGCCTTGAGCGCCTGCTCGAGGTGCCGGGCCAGGCTGAAGTCGTCGGCGAACATGTTGTCGACGCCCAGCCACTTCTCCATCTTGTCCGTGCCGGCCTCGCTGATCGCCACCTGCTTGAACTTCTCGTCGACGACGTAGTCCTCCTCGGCCGTCAGCCGAGGGACGAGCTGGGCGAACTGGAGGTACTTGTCGGCCGACTCCTCGGCATTGCCGCTGATGATGAGCGGCGTCCGAGCCTCGTCGATGAGGATGTTGTCGACCTCGTCCACGATCGCGAAGTAGTGGCCGCGCTGCCCCCGCGCGGGAAGCTCGATGACCAGGTTGTCGCGCAGGAAGTCGAATCCGAACTCGTTGTTCGTCCCGTAGGTGACGTCAGCCGCGTATGCCTCCTGGCGCGATACGGGCCGCAGGTCGCGCAGTCGCTCGTCGGTCGCGGGGAAGTCCGGGTCGTAGACGAAGGCGCCGGCATGCTGGACGCTTCCGGCGCTCATCCCGAGCCGATGGAATACGGCGCCGATCCACTGCGCGTCGCGCTTGGCGAGGTAGTCGTTCGTCGTGACGACGTGCACGCCCCGACCAACGAGCGCATTGAGGAATGCCGCCAGGGGTGCCACGAAGGTCTTGCCCTCGCCCGTGCGCTGCTCCGCGATCGCGCCGCGGTGGAGCACGATGCCGCCCATGAGCTGGACGTCGTAATGCCGCTTGCCGAGTGCCCGGACCATCGCCTCGCGGACCGACGCGAAGGCCTCCGGCAGGATCTCCTCGAGCGCGGCGTTGATCCGTGCAAGCTCCGCTTCGCGCTGTCGCTTCAGTTGGTCCGCCAGCCGAGCCGCATCGGCGCCGGCCAGCGCTGACTCGGCCGCGTCCGCGTCGGGATCGCTCTCGCGGGCCTCGATCGGGACCATGATCTCGCCGATCGATTCGCGCAACCGGCCGCGGAGCGCATCGGTCTGCCCGGCGAGCTCGGCATCGGATAGGGCCTGGATCTCCGGCTCGAGCGCATTGATGCGCTCGACGAGCGGCTCGAGTCCGCGGACCTCGCGGTCGTTGGAGTCCCCCAGGCGGGACAGGAACTTGAACATCGGGAGGCCGAGTATAGCCCGATGCGCCGCCCGCTCCTTGCGGCGCCACACCTTGACCGCCGAGCGGGCGAGCGACATGATTCGAGGCTGGAGGGTCCGCCCATGGACACGTCGAACGAGTTGATGCCGATGGCGAGCGCCGCGTGAGCGCCGCGCCGCTGCACGTCGCGACGCATCTCGCGCCCGGGGTGCTCCCTGCCTACGCCCTTGCCGCCCGTCGGATGGGCGATTGGCTCCGACGCCCGGCCGAGCTCGTGGTCGCGGCCAACTACCGGCGCTGCGCCCAGGACGTGGATGATGTGTGCTTCGTGTGCAGCATCCCGTACCTCCTCCTCGAAGATGCGGGGGCCATTCGCATGGAGGTCCTGGCCGCGCCCATCCTGCGGGGCCGACGGTACGGCGGCCGGCCCGTCTACTTTTCGGACGTCGTCGTTCGTGCCGACGCGCCAGCCTCGGACTTCGCCGATCTGCGCGGACTGCGCTGGGCCTACAACGAGCCGTTCAGCCATTCGGGCTTCATGGTCGTGCTGCATCATCTCGCCGCATCACGACTCGGCCCCGACTTTCTGGGCGAGTGGATCGAGGCGGGGTTCCACGACGAGGCGCTGCGCATGGTCCTCGACGGCCGCGCCGATTGGGCGGCCATCGACTCCCAGGTGCTCGGCGTGTGGATGCGCTCCGACCGGTCGCTTCGTCGCAGGATCCGGATCGTCGCGGCACTCGGCCCGTCCACCATTCAGCCGGTCGTGGCGTCATCCCAGCGACTCACCGCACGCCAGCGCTCAACGCTGACGGCCGGCCTCTGCGCGCTTCGATCGGACGAGACGGCGAAGGCGGTCTTCGACGCGGCCGGCATCGAGGGCTTCGTCGGACTGCCGTCGACGGCGTACGACGACATCCGCCGCATGCTCGACACGGTGCGCCAGGCGGGGCTCCTCCCCGCGTGGTGGAACGCCAGGTGGCGACGCGAGATTCGACCTGCGGGCGGTCCTGCTCAGGCCGCGTCGACCATCGGCTTGACCTCACCGATCCAGCGTTCAAGCGTCTCGGCGTCATAGGGAGCCGCCAGCTCCGCCAGGAACGTCTCGAAGCCGATGTCGCGGCAGGCGATCATCGTCTCGGCGATCTGGTCCGGGGTCCCGACCCAGAACGTGTTGTCGTCGATCACGTCGGCCATCGGCGTGCGGTTGTGCGCCATCTGGGCTTCCCAGACCCGCCGGGCCTCGGCCTCGGTGTCGCGGATGATCGGCTTGCAGCCCACGGTCCGCAGGATCTCGGTGGAGTCGCGCCCGACGGCCTCGCAGTGCTCCCGCAGCACCGCGTCCTTGCGTTGCAGCTTCTCGATGCTCCCCATGGCGTTCCACATGTCGGCGTACTTCGCCACGGTGCGCAGCGTCTTCTTCTCGCCGGAACCGCCGATCATGATCGGCAGGTGCTCCTGCAGGGGCGCGGGGTACTGGCGCAGCTCGTCGAATTGATAGACGCCGTCGGGCGGCGAGCTGACCGCGACGCCGTCCAGCATCGATCGCATGGCCCCGACCGACTCATCGAGCCACGTCAGCCGACGTCCGGGACTGGTGCCGAACTCGATGCCATGCTCCCGATGCTCGAGCTCGAACCAGGCGCCGCCGATGCCGAGCACCGCCCGCCCTCCGCTCAGGTGGTCGATGGTGGTGACCGACTTCGCGACGAGGCCCGGGTTGCGGAAGGTGTTGGCCCCGACCAGCAGGCCCAGCCCGACCCGCTCCGTGACCTTGGCCCAGGCCGCAAGGGTGGTGTAGCCCTCGAAGATCGGCTGATGCGGGTCGCCGAAGATCGCGTGGAGGTGGTCCCAGGTCCACAGCGAGTCGTAGCCGAGCCGATCCACGCTGATCGCGGCCCGCTCGAAGTCGTCCCAGGTCGTTGCCTGGCTCCAGAGCAGCACGCCGAGACGGACGTCGCTCACCGTGCCGACTCGGGGCGCCGGAAGCCCGTGGGGAAGTGTTTCACCGTCCCAGTCTAGGGCCGGACCGAGCGCTCAGGTGCCGGCGCTCACGCGAAAGGGTTCCGCCAGTGGCTCGTCGTCGGCGTCCTCGTCCCAGAACGTCATCTCCTCGACGAGCTGGACCTCCGAGCTGAAGAGCGCGCCGACGCTCTCGCCGCGGTGGATGCGCCGGATGGCCTCCCCGAACAGCGGGGCGACGCTGAGGACCGTGATGCGGGGATCATCCGCCTCGGGCGGCAATGGGATGGTGTCGGTCACGATCACCTCGGTCAGCGCGCTGGCGGCGATGCGCTCGAGGGCCGATCCGGAGAAGACGGCGTGCGTCGCGCAGCTGTAGATCGCTCGTGCGCCGGCAGCCTGGAGGGCGCCGACCGCCTCCATCAGGGAGCCGGCAGTGTCGACCTCGTCGTCGATGATCACCGCCGTCTTGCCGCCGACCTCGCCGATGATGTTCATCACCTCGGTGCGATCCTCGTTACCGAGGCGCCGCTTTTCGACGATGGCCAGGGGTGCGGAGAGGAGCTCGGCGAAGTTGCGCGCCTTCTTGGCGAAGCCGAGCTCGGAGACGACCACGATGTCGTCGAGCTGCTTGGCCTTGATGTGCGCGCAGATCAGGTTGACGGCCGTCAGCTCGTCGACGGGAATGCTGAAGAAGCCCTGGATCTGGCCCTGGTGCAGGTCCATGGTCAGGACGCGATCGGCTCCGGCCACGGTCAGCATGTCGGCGATCAGGCGCGCCGTGATCGGCACGCGGGGCTGATCCTTCTTGTCCGACCGTCCGTAGCTGTAGTGCGGGATGACCGCCGTGATGCGGCCGGCGGACGCGCGCTTGAAGGCGTCGATCATGATCAGGAGCTCCATGATCGATTGGTTGACCGGTCGGCTGGTGGGCTGCACCAGGAAGACGTCCTGCTCACGGACGTTCTCCATGACGCGGACGAAGATGTTCTCGTTCGCGAATTGGAACACCTCGACCTCGCCGAGCTGGGTCTTGAGGTAGCGCGTGATGCGCTCGGCCAGCGGCCGATTGGCGTTGCCGGCGTAGATACTGAACTCGTCGGCGTACACGGCGTCGTCTCCTGCGGCGCTGGGTCAGGCACCGCCGATTCTACCGGACGCAGCCGCGGTTCCATCGCGACGGCCGCGTCGCCCGCCCGGCCTGTCCGGGGATGGGGGCCTCGGCCCGGTCCGTCCCACTCACTTACTCGGCTTCCGGAAGCTCCTCGGGCGGACGGTCGTCGACGAAGACCGTGATGCTCACGATGCGGTCCTCGTCCTGCGGCTTCATGACCGTCACGCCGCGCGACGCACGCCGATAACGGTTGATGCCGCCGACCTCGGTCCGCAGGATCGTGCCGAACTCGGTGATGAGCATGAGCTCCTCGTCGTCCTTGCCGACCAGGCGGATCGCAGCGACGTCGCCGGTGTCCTTGTTCAGCGAGTTGGCGATCACGCCGCCGGTGGCCCGATGCTTGACCGGGAAGTCGGAGACGTCGGTGCGCTTACCGAAGCCCTGCTCGGTGACCACGAGCAGCTGCTCGGAGAGGTGCTCGACGACCTCCATGCCGACGACCTCGTCGTCCTTCTTGAGACGGATCGCGGTCACGCCCTGCGTGCCGCGGCCCAGCGGACGGACCTCGGACTCCTTGAAACGAGCCGCCTGTCCCTTCTTCGTGGCGACGATGATGTCGTTCTGCCCGTCCGACAGCCCGACCCACTGAAGCTCGTCGCCGTCGAGCAGGTTGATGGCGATCAGGCCGTTGGCGCGGATCTTGGCGTAGTCCTCGAGCGACGTCTTCTTGATCATTCCCTTGCGGGTCGCCATGACCAGGTAGCTGCCCGGCTCGAACTGCGGGAGGCTGATGATCGCGCTGACATACTCGCGCTGCTCGACCTGGACGCCCGGCAGGTTGATGATCGGCAGACCCTTCGCCTGGCGCGAGGCATCCGGCAGGGTGTGGACCTTGGTGATGAACACGCGCCCGCGGTTCGTGAAGAACAGGATGTTGTCGTGGGTGTTCGCCACCAGCAGGTGGCGGACCGCATCCTCCTCGCGCGTCAGCATCGCGAGCTTGCCGCGGCCCCCTCGGCGTTGCGAGCGGAACGTGCTGATCGGCTGGCGCTTGATGTAGCCACGCTGGCTGAGGGTCACGACGACGTCCTCGGCCTGGACGAGGTCTTCGGCGGTCAGCTCGCGGTTGGCGTCGGCCTGGATGCGGGTCTTGCGATCATCGCCGTAGCGCTTGACGAGGTCAGTGAGCTCGTCCTTGATGACGAGCAGGACCTTGCGCGGGTTGGCGAGGAGATCCTCGAGCTCGCTGATGAGCTGGATGATGGCCTTGTACTCGTCCTCGATCTTCTTGCGCTCCAGCGCGGCCAGGCGTCGGAGCTGCATCTCGAGGATCGCGTTGGCCTGGACGTCGGTCAGCCCGAAGCGCTTCATGAGCGCGGCGCGCGCCGTGTCGACATCGGCGGCGGCTCGAATGGTGGCGATGACCTCGTCGAGGTTGTCGAGGGCGATCTTCAGGCCTTCGAGGACGTGGGCCCGTTCCTTGGCGCGCGCCAGGTCGAACTCCGTCCGGCGCCGCACGATGTCGCGCCGGTGCGTGATGTAGTGCTCGAGCATCTTCTTCAGGCCGAGCGTCTGCGGCTGGCCGTCGACGAGAGCGAGCATATTGGCGCTGAAGCTGGTCTGGAGCGGCGTGTGCTTGAACAGCTGCTGCATGACGGTATGCGGCGAGCCGTCGCGCTTCACCTCGACCACGATCCGCATGCCGTCTCTGTCGCTTTCGTCGCGAATGTCGCGAACGTCCGTGATCTTCTTCGAGGCGACGAGATCGGCCATCTTCTCGATGAGGGTGGTCTTGTTCACCTGGTACGGCAACTCGGTGATCACGACGGCCATGCCGCCGCGGGCCTCTTCGAACGCAACCTGGCCGCGCACGATGATCCGACCCCGGCCGGTCGCGTAGAGGTGGCGAATCGCATCGATCCGCTCCTTCTCGCCGGTCAGGGAGTTCCGCTGCTCCTCGAAGCGGAAGATCGTCCCGCCGGTCGGGAAGTCGGGCCCCGTCACGATCTCGCACAGGTCGTCGACGCTCAGCTCCGGGTCGTCGATGAGGGCGCGGATCGCGTCGCAGATCTCGTTGAGGTGGTGCGGCGGAATGTTGGTGGCCATCCCGACGGCGATGCCGGACGAGCCGTTCACGAGGAGGTTCGGGAGCCTCGACGGCAGGACGGTGGGCTGGCGCAGACGGCCGTCGTAGTTCTCGACGAAGTCGACCGTTTCCTTCTCGATGTCGGCCAGCATCTCGTCGGTGATCGATGCCATGCGGGCTTCGGTGTAGCGCATGGCGGCGGGAGGATCGCCGTCCACGGAGCCGAAGTTGCCCTGGCCGTCGACGAGCGGGTAGCGGAGGCTGAAGTCCTGCGCCATGCGGACGAGCGTCTCGTACAGCGCGAGGTCGCCGTGCGGGTGGTACTTCGCCATCGCCTCGCCGACGACGCCGGCGCACTTCCGATAGGCGGCATTCGAGCGCAGCCCCATCTCGTGCATGGTGTAGAGGATTCGCCGATGGACGGGCTTGAGGCCGTCGCGGACGTCGGGCAACGCGCGCGCCACGATCACGCTCATCGCGTAGTCGATGTACGACGTGCGCATCTCGTCCTCGATCGCCACCGGGCGCACGTTGCCGATCCGCTGCATTTCCATCAGCTAGTCCCTCTCATCCGGCCTGGATGGTCCATGCCGTGTCGCATATGTCGTCATTCGGCGCCCACTCCCGGCGCCACGCCATATCGCTCCTTGAGCTCCGCCTTCTGCGCCGGCGACGCGCCAAGGTAGCGTCCACGCCCCTCGGCGATCAGGCGTCCGTCGGCGCCGCGCACCTCACCGGTCACCTCGTAGATGCGCCGCCGTCGCTCCGTGACCCGGCCGCTGGCCTGCAGCTCCTCGCCGGGCATTGCCGGCGATCGGTAGCGAACCGACATCTCGGCGGTCACGGCCCACGAGTCGTAGCTTGACGGAGCCCAGGCCATCACCTCGTCGAGGAGGGTGGCGATGATCCCGCCGTGGACCTTGTCGCTCCAGCCGACGTAGTCGTCGCCCGCCGTCCACGCGGCGCGCGCCGACCCCTCGCCCAGCTCGATGTGCAGCCGCATGCCGATCGGGTTCTCGCCGCCGCAGGCGAAGCAGTTGTGGTCCGCGAACGCGTAGCGCCGGCCGTCATCCGCCACGATCGAGCGGCTGTCACCGATGCTGCGTCCCGTGTCTTCCATGGTTACCAGCGGTCCGAGCCTTCCTCTTCGTCGTATTGGGCGCTTCCCCACTCGTCGTCATCATCGGAGCGGCGGAGGCACTGGTCCGCGATGGCCAGCGCGAAGGCATGGCTGACCGCGTAGGAGTCGCGGAGCATGTTGACCGCCTCGCGGCGATCCCCCACCCCGTTGGCCTCGAGCAGTTCGCACCACTCGTCCAGCGTGCGCCCGGTCTTATTGGCGACCTGCCGAATGTCGGCCGCGTGTCGTGATGGCATCGGTCCCTGGCTGCCTTTCAGATGTCGAGGTTGCGAACCTTGCGGGCCTCGCCTCGAATGAAGTCACGCCGCGGCTCGACATGCTCGCCCATGAGGGTGCTGAACATTTCGTCGGCGGCCTCGGCCGTCCCGACCTCGACCCGCAGCAGGGTGCGGGTCTCGGGATTCATCGTCGTGTCCCACAGCTGGTCGGCGTTCATCTCGCCGAGACCCTTGAAGCGCTGCACCGTTACGTTCTTGCTCTTCCCGTCGCGGGAGAGCTCCTTGAATGCCGCGTCCCGCTCCTTCTCGCTCGTCGCATAGCGCGTCACCTTGCCGGTGCTCACGCGGTAGAGCGGCGGTTGGCAGATGTAGAGGTAGCCGTTGTCGATGATCTGCGGCATGTGGCGATAGAAGAAGGTGAGCAGCAGCGTGCTGATGTGCGCACCATCGACATCGGCGTCGCTGAGGAGGCAGATGCGGTGGTAGCGCAGCTTTGCGATGTCGAACGTCTCGCCGATTCCCGCGCCCAGCGCGATGACGAGCGGCCGGATCTTGTCCGAGCTCAGCACGCGGTCAAGACGCGCCTTCTCGACGTTCAGCATCTTGCCGAACATCGGCAGGATGGCCTGGAAGCGTCGATCGCGTCCCTGCTTGGCCGATCCACCGGCGGAGTCGCCCTCGACGATATACAGCTCGGACCGTGCGGGATCACGCTCCTGGCAGTCGGCCAGCTTTCCGGGCAGGGCCATCCCTTCGAGCGCGCCCTTGCGGATGACGAGGTCGCGAGCCTTGCGCGCCGCCTCCCGTGCCCGGGCCGCGGTCAGGCACTTCTCGATGATCCGCCGGCCGTCGGAGGGGTTCTCCTCGAGATGCTGAACGATCCCCTCGGTCACCACGTTCTGCACGATGCCCTTGATGTCGGCGTTGCCGAGCTTGGCCTTCGTCTGCCCCTCGAACTGCGGGTCGGTGAGCTTCACGCTGATGACCGCGGTGAGACCCTCGCGAACGTCGTCGCCCGACAGGTTGGCTTCCTTGTCGTTCAGGGTCCCCGACTTGCGTGCCCAGGTGTTCAGCGAGCTCGTCAGCGCGGCCCGGAAGCCGGCGACATGCGTCCCGCCGTCCACGGTGTGGATGTTGTTCGCGAACGCGAGCACGTTCTCGGCGAAGGCGTCGTTGTACTGGAGCGCGACTTCGACGCTGGTGGAGTCCACCAGGCGCTCGACGTAGATCGGCCGTCCATTGAGCACGTCGCGTCGCCGATTGAGGTGCCGCACGAAGCTCGTCACGCCGCCCTGGAAGAAGAAGTTCTTCTCGGTGTCGGTGCGCTCATCGCGGAGGCGGATCCAGAGCCCCTTGTTCAGGTAGGCGGACTCCCGCATCCGGGTGCTGATCATGTCCCAGTTGAAGTCGAGCGTCTCGAACATCTCGGGGTCGGGCCTGAAGAACGTCCGCGTGCCGTGGAGGCGCTTCCAACTCGAGTCGAGTCCGCGGTTCGCCTCGGCCGCACCTCCACTCTGCTTGACCGGTCCCTGCGGGGCACCGCGCACGAACTCCTGGACATGGCGCTTGCCGTCGCGCAGGACTTCGACGCGCATCTCGGAGCTCAGCGCGTTCACCACGCTCACGCCCACGCCGTGCAGGCCGCCGGAGACCTTGTAGCCGCCGCCGCCGAACTTCCCGCCGGCGTGGAGGACGGTCATGATGACCTCGAGGGCGCTCTTGCCGGTCGAATGCTTGTCGACCGGGATCCCGCGCCCGTCGTCCACCACCTCGCAGCGCCCGTCGGCGTGCAGCGTGATGTCGATCCGGGTGGCCTGGTTGGCCATCGCCTCGTCGATGCTGTTGTCCACCACCTCCCACACGAGCTGGTGGAGGCCGCGCGCATCGGTCGAGCCGATGTACATGCCGGGGCGCTTGCGCACCGCCTGGAGGCCCTCGAGGACCTGGATGTTCGCCGCGGTGTAGCTCGATGACGCCTTGGTACGGGACTTCGGGGCTCGTTCGACGGTCATGCTGTGGCCGAATCCTCGTGCGCGGGGTTGACCGAGATCGCGATGTCGGCGGCGGTGCCGCCGCCCGCGCCCCGGGTGATGATCGAGTACAGGCGATCGAGCTCCTCGTCGGAGTAGAAGTCGATCACGAGGCGGCCCCCTCGCCGAGTGCGGACGATGCCGACCTTGGTCGCCAGCACGCCGCGCAGCTGGGCCTCGAGATCCTGGAGGTCGTGGCTGAGCTGGGTCCGTGACGTGGCGGGTGTCTCGTCCCGCTTGCGCCGGACGAGCTCCTCGGTCTGGCGCACCGACAGGCCGCGCTCGAGCACGACCGCCAGGACGGCGCGCTGGAGCTCGCCGATCGTGATGGCGGCCAGGGCTCGCCCGTGGCCCTCGCTGATCCTGCCGTCGACGATGGCCGCCCGCGTCTCGTCCGCCAGATCGAGCAGGCGCAACGCGTTGCTGATTGCCACCCGGCTCTTCCCGACCTGCCGTGCGACGGCCTCGTGAGTCATGCCGAAGCGGTCGATGAGCTCTCGATAGGCCAGTGCGGCCTCGATCGCATTGAGGTCCTCGCGCTGGAGATTCTCGATGAGCGCCAGCTCCAGCGAGCTCTCGTCCGCCGATGACTCGCGGATGACGGCCGGAATGGCGGCGAGCCCCGCCAGGCGCGCGGCACGGGTTCGCCGCTCGCCGGCGATGAGCTCGTAGCCGCCGTCGGCTCGCTCGCGGACGATGACCGGTTGCAGGACGCCGTGCACCGCGATCGATGCGGCAAGCTCGCCGAGCTGAGACTCGTCGAACGTCGCTCGTGGCTGGTCGGGGTTGGGGCTGATGCGGTCGAGGGCGATCTCGAGCACGCCGCGCTCGTCGTCGCGCCCGGGGATGAGCGCATCGAGGCCACGGCCAAGGCCGAAGCTGCGCGCTCCGCGCGGGGCGCTGCTAGCCACGGGCCACCACTTCTCCCGCGAGGTCCCGGTAGGCATCGGCGCCCCGGGACGCCGGGTCGTACAGGGCAATCGGCAGTCCGTGGCTGGGCGCCTCGGACAGGCGGACGTTGCGTGGGACGACCGTCTGATACACCGACCCGTTCATGTGGCGCCGCACCTCGGTGGCGACCTGTGCCGAAAGGTTGGTGCGCGCGTCATACATGGTCAGCAGCACGCCCTCGATCTCGAGGCGTGGATTCAGGCCTTCCCGGACGCGTCGAATGGTGTTCACCAGCTGGCTCAGGCCCTCCAGGGCGTAGTACTCGGTTTGGATCGGGATCAGCACGCCATCGGCTGCCGTGAGAGCGTTGAGGGTCAGCAGGCCGAGAGACGGAGGGCAATCGATGAGCACGCGCTCGTAGCTTCCGTTCAGCTCAGCCAGGCTGGCACTCAGCCGACGCTCCCGCGCCGTTGCCCCCACGAGCTCGACCTCAGCCCCCGACAGCGCGGGTGCCGACGGGACGAGATCCAGGCCGTCGATGGCGGTCTCCACCACCAGCTCGGAGATCGGGAGCCGATCCACGAGCGCGTTGTAGGAGGAGCCGTCGACCGACCGACGGTCCACCCCGAGGCCGCTGGTCGCGTTCCCCTGGGGGTCGAGATCGATGACGAGCGTTCGTGTGCCGGAGAGCGCGAGGAAGGCCGCGAGGTTGATGACCGTTGTCGTCTTGCCGACGCCGCCCTTCTGGTTCGTACAGGCCGTGACCCGGACCACGAGTGCTCCGCTGCGAGTTCAGATGTGAGCCTCAATTCTACCAGTTTCACGTGAACCGTTCGCCTTGCGGCGCACCGCCCGCACGTTGTTTCACGTGAAGCATTTATCCACAGTCGGCGATCCTCACCTGCCCTGCGCCGTATACTTGGGCTCGACGTCGACCACCGCAGCCGCGACCATCCGGAGAGCTTCCGATCAGGTATCTCAGCCCGCTCCTGGCCGTCATCGTGGGGATCGTGCACGCCGCCGTCGCCCCCGTGATCGTGATCGCCGGCGTGAAGCCGAGCCTCGTCCTCGTCGCCGTGGTCATCGTGACGGCCCTGCTCGGCTTCGTGCCCGGGGTGATCTGGGCCTTCGTCGCGGGGTTGATGGCGAACCTCCTCGTGGGCGAGCCCCTGGGATCGGTGCCGCTCGTCCTGCTCCTGGTCGCGGTCCTGGTGGCCGGAGGTGCGAAGGCCTTTGGGTCACTCGTCTGGATCTACCCGGTCGCCGCAGCGTTCGTCGGCTCGCTCGTCGCCGACCTGGGTTCGCTGGTCATCTCGCAGCTGGTGACCGACGCCATCCCCGCGGCCCCGCCGATCGATCTGTTGGCACGCTCCGCCACGCTGAACGCCGCAATCGTCGCCCTGCTCATCGTCCCGGCACGCGCCCTGGTCCAGCGGTATGCGCCGGAGGAAGCGCCGGCCTGGTGACACGCCATGGCTGATCTCAACGACGGCCGCGTCGATCTCCACCGGTCCCGAGCCCGATTCGTGGCATTCGCGGTCGTCGCCGCGTTCATCTTCGTCGCCCTCGGGGGCCGCCTCTTCCAGCTCCAGGTGGTGAACGGCGACGTGTATGCGGGCCGCGCGGCGGCCGATCGCACCGTCGAAGTTCCCCTGCCGGCACCGCGCGGCCTGCTGTTCGACCGTGCGGGCCGGCCGATCGCCGTCAGCGTCCCGTCGTGGACCATCCAGGTGCGTCCGGCCGACCTGCCGGAGTCGGAACGTCACCGCGTCCTCAACCGCATCGCCGAGCTCGTCGGCGTCGATCGGCTCAGCGTGCGTGCCCGTCTGTCGGCCTACGTCGGCTCTCCGTTCGACCTCGTGCCCGTCGCGCGAGGCGTCAGCCGAGAGGCTGCGCTCATCATCGGCGAGGAGGCGGTCAGC
Organism: Chloroflexota bacterium; assembly: GCA_024636135.1. Lineage (GTDB taxonomy): Bacteria > Chloroflexota > Limnocylindria > QHBO01 > QHBO01 > JACDBZ01. The sequence continues at coordinate 15,698 of JAGXHP010000144.1, read as the reverse complement.
CTGCCCGGCGTGGTCGTGGCCGTTGATCCCATCCGGCGCTACCTGGACGACGCCGGAGAGGCGAACGGGCCGCTCCTGTCGCATGTCGTGGGGTACACCGGCCCGATCAACCGCGCCGAGCTCGAGAGTCTCTCCGATCGCGGCTATCTTCCCGACGACGTGATCGGGCGTGCCGGGGTCGAAGCCTCCTTCGAGGAGGAGCTCCGCGGTCGATACGGCGCTCGCCTGGTCGAGCGCGATGCCTCGGGGCGTCAGCTCAAGGTGATCCGCACCATCCGGGAGCCGGTTCCGGGCAGGAATCTGATGCTCACCATCGACGCGAGGATCCAGCGACTGGCGACGCAGGCGCTCACCTGGGGCATGGACGTGGCGGGCGTCAGCCAGGGCGTGACGGTGGTCATGAACCCGCAGACCGGCGAGATCCTGGCGATGGCCTCCCTTCCCGCCTACGACAACAACAAGTTCGCCTCCAGCATCAGCACCGACGACTTCAACGTCTACCTGGCCGATCCCGACCGGCCGCTGCGCAACCACGCGATCAGCGACATCTACCCGCCGGGTTCGACCTACAAGCTGGTGACGGGTATCGCCGCCATGGAGGAGGGAGTGACCACGCCCTCGCGACAATGGCCGACCTACGGCTGCTACCAGATTCCCGGCGCTCCCGAGGGCGAGTGCCTGTACGACTGGAACCGGCAGGGCTTCGGGCCGCTCGACATGGTCGATGCATTCGCCAAGAGCTCGGACACCTTCTTCTACCAGATGGCGGTGGAAACCGGGATCGATCCGCTTGCCGACTGGGCGAACGAGCTCGGCTTCGGGCGCCTGTCGGAGATCGACCTTCCCGGCGAGGAGCCCGGGATCATCGCAAGCACCGAGTGGGCGCGGCAGCAGGGCCGCTCAGGTGTGTTCACCGGCGAGCTGGCCCAGGCCGGAATCGGCCAGAACGTCATCGCGGTGACGCCGCTCCAGGTTCTCAATGCGTACGCGGCCGTCGCGAACGGCGGCAACCTCATGCGGCCGATGATCGTGCGTGGGGAGACCGACGAGCACGGCACGCTGACGCGCGCCTACGAGCCCGAGGTGCTGGACCGGGTGGGCGCCTCCGAGCAGACGTTGCAGACGATGCGCATCGGCGCCCGCGAGGTGATCACCTCCGGACATGCCTACAACATCCGCGACCTCGACCTCCCCGGAGCGCTGTCGGGCAAGACCGGAACGGCAGAGTTCGGAGAGCTGACCGAGGAGGGCACGCTGCCCTTCCATTCCTGGTTCGTCGCGTATCTGCCGAGCACGGCGGGGGCGACCGACGCCGATCTTGCCATCGTCACCTTCAACTATTCGGCCGTTGTCCCCGGCAATGTCTCCGCGGAGGTCGTCAAGTACTTCCTCCAGCTCTACTACGAGCTCGACGAGGACCTGCGGCTCGATCCCAACGACTTCAGCCTCGTGACGGCGAACTGATGGGCGCCGCAACTGCCACATTCGTCGACTCGTTCCGGGCCCGGGACTGGCGCCATTTCGACCTCCAGCTCCTCCTGTACGTGAGCCTGCTCATCGGCTTCGGCGTCGTCATGGGGTTCTCGGCCCGCTTCAATGACGGCGCGGCAGGCAGCGGGATGACCGAGACCGTCAAGACGATGATCTGGGCCGCCATCGGCCTGACCCTGTTCTTCGTCGTGGCCAGCGTCGACTACCACTGGCTGCGCACGCTGGCCGGTCCGATCTACGTCGCGGTGCTGGGCCTCCTGGCGCTGACCATGCTCATCGGCACCAACCTGTTCGGGGCGCAGATGTCGGTCACGGTGGCCGGGCTCGACTTCCAGTTGAGCGAGGTGAGCAAGGTGCTCATGATCGCCGTGCTCGCTGCATTCCTGGCCGGGCGGGTGGAGCGCATCGGGCGACTGTCGACGATCCTGGTCGCCGCGCTTCTCATGGCCATCCCGGCTTTCCTCGTCTTCCGCCAGCCGGACCTGGGGACGGCCCTCGTCTTCATCGGCATCCTCATCGGCATGCTGTTCATGAGCGGAGCGAGCCTTGGCTGGATGGGCCTGTTCGCCGCCGGCGTGATCGGTGCGGCGCCGATCGTCATCGGCATGCTGCACGACTACCAGCGCCAGCGGCTGTTCTGCTTCCTGGACCCGTCGGCCGACCCGCAGGGGGCGTGCTTCCAGCTGGTGCAGGCACTCAATGCCGTCGGCTCCGGCGGATGGCTTGGGCGCGGGCTCACGGTCGGCGGGGAGGGCCAGCGCGGCTACATCCCCGTCCAGTCGACCGACTTCATCTTCACCGTGGTCGCCGAGGATCTCGGCTTCGTGGGCGGCGTGGTCGTCCTGACCCTGTTCGGGCTGCTGATCTGGCGCATCCTGCTCATCGGGTGGCAGGCGCGCGACGCCTTCGGGATGATGATCGCGGCGGGCCTGGCCAGCATGATCCTGTTCCAGGTGCTGGTGAACATCGGCATGGTCATCGGCGTGATGCCGGTGACCGGGATCCCGCTGCCGTTCGTCACCTACGGCGGGTCGAGCCTCATCAGTCTCCTGTTCGGGATGGGGATCCTCCAGTCGATCCGCATGCGCGCCAACAAGCCCACCCTGTGATCGCCTACGTCAGGCGGGCGCCTCGGAGGTCTGCGCCGCCGCTGGCCCCGGCGGCCGATCGCGGGTACGATCGGCGGCCATGACCACCAGATCACCCGACGCCGCGCCCCGCCAGCGCTGGCAGATCCTCTTCAGCCGCTCCGAACCAGCTCTGCGCATGCGGCAGGCCGACCTCGTCAGCGAGCTGGAACGCGCCTTCCACGAGGTCAACCTCCCGCTCTCGTACACCGGCGCCCTGAAGCCGAAGCCGCGCATCAAGCTGGCGGCGAACCTGCCGATCGGCCTCGAGCTCCGCGGCGAGGTCGTTGAGGCGTACTTCGACGACCTCGTCCCGGCGGACCAGATTCACGCCGCCGCGGAGCACTTTCCCGAGGGGATCGCGATGAAGGATGCGAAGGAGGTGTGGCACGGATTCCCCTCGGCCTCGTCACAGCTCCGGGGGGCCGAGTACGAGATCGAGGTCGCCAGCCGGGACGAGCTGACGTCGGATGCCCTGCGCGGGTCCGTGGTGCGTCTGCTCGCGGCGGACGTGCTCAGTGGCAAGCGACGTCGCGGCGAGAGCGAACGGCGCAGCGACGCGGGCGACCGTGATCTGCGCCCGCTGATCGAAGATGTCGAGGTGCTGGAGGTCGACGAGGCGGCACGCACCGCCCGCCTCCGCACGGTGCTCCAGCTCGATGCGAGCGGAGCCGGTCGGCCCGAGGACGTGGTCCAGGCCCTCGACCTTGCCCTGCATGTCCGCAAGGCCGTCCGCACTCGACTCCTGTTCGTTGACACTCCCCCGATCGCCCGGTAGAATTTGCCGTCCCGCGGGCTGAGCACTCGGCCCGTTTCGGTGTGCGCCGAGGCGCTTCAATAGCGTCCGCGCGACGCCCACGACATCCCAGGAGAGCACAAACATGTACGCCGTCGTGACGTCTGGCGGGAAGCAGTACCGCGTGGAGGCCGGCAGCGAGCTCGTGATGGAGCGGCTGGCGGCGGATCCTGGTGGGTCGGTGACCTTCGATCGCGTCCTGCTGGTCGGTGATGGCGAGGCCGTCACGGTCGGCACGCCGACCGTGCAGGGCGCAACCGTGAGCGGCACGGTTCTCGGTGAGGCATTGGGACCGAAGCTGATCATCTTCAAATTCAAGCAGAAGGCCACGTACCGGCGCACGCGCGGGCACCGGCAGCACCTCGTTCGGGTGCGGATCGACGAGATCAACGCTGACGGCAAGCGCACGGCGAAGGCCGAGAAGTCCGACGCCACCGCGCCGGAGACGAAGGCCAACGCGAAGGCCACGACGAAGAAGGCGGATGGTCCGAAGGCCGCCGCCGCTCCGAAGAAGGCCGCTTCGAAGAAGGTCGCGTCGACCAAGGAAGCAACACCGGCAGCGGCTGCCAAGCCGTCGCGCGCCCGCAAGACCGCCGATGAGGGGGATGCCCCCAAGCCGGCCGCGAAGCGCCGCAGTCCCGCCAAGAAGGCCGAGTCGAAGGAGTAACCGATGGCACACAAGAAGGCCGGCTCGTCCAGCAGGAACGGCCGCGACAGCGCCGGCAAGCGACTCGGCGTCAAGCGCGGCGACGGGCAGTACGTCCTGTCGGGCACGATCATCGTCCGCCAGCGCGGCAGCACCTTCCACCCCGGCACGAACGTCGGGATGGGTCGGGACTACACGCTCTTTGCGACCGCCGATGGCCACGTTCGCTTCAGCCACGAAACCCGACATCGCAAGCGCGTAAGCATCGAAGCCGGCGAGTATCAGTCCGCCTGACGGCGGGCACGGAGCACCCAGTCATCATGAAGACCGAAGTTCATCCCCAGTTCCACCAGGCGAACGTGCACTGCGTCTGCGGCAACGCCTTCACCGTGGGCTCGACCGCCGAGTCGATCCGCGTCGAGGTCTGCAACAAGTGCCACCCGTTCTACACGGGCACGCAGAACATCGTCGACACCGCCGGCCAGGTGGAGCGGTTCACGAAGCGCCTGGAGCGCTCACAGCGCTGAGCGGCCAGATGCGCCGGCGCCCGACCCGGTGGCCGGCGCATCTTGCGCCCCACCTGCTCTTCCTCATTCCCGAGCTGCTCATGGCGGCCGGGCCACTGGTCATTGCCGCGGTGACCGATCCCTCAGGCCGCCGCCGATTCCGCATGCCCGATTTCTTCTACGGCGGCCAGGCCCTGATCGAGGGGGTCATGATGCGCGGCCGAACAACGGTCGCCATGAGCGTGCGTCCGCCGTCGGGCGAGATCCAGACGATGTCCGAGGCGCTGCCGGCCGCGCTGTCGGCTGATCGTCGGCTCATCAGGATCCCGCTACTGCGGGGGATGTTCCTGCTGTACGAGACGCTGGTCATCGGGACCCGGATGCTGATGCGGTCCGCCTCCATCGCAGCCGAGGGCGAGGACATCGAGCTCGGACGGGGCACGATCGTCCTGACCGTCATCATCAGCCTGAGCTTCGCCATCGGGCTGTTCTTCCTGTTGCCCCTGTTCCTCTCGACGTTCGCCGAGGGCGCCACGGACAGTGACATCCTCGCCAACGGGGTCGAGGGGCTGATTCGGCTCGTGATCTTCATCGCCTACATCGCCCTCATCGGCATGATGAGCGACATCAAGCGCGTGTTCGCCTATCACGGGGCCGAGCACAAGGCGATCAGCGCCTACGAGGCCGACCGCCCCCTCACCCCGGACGAGGTTGACGCCTTCGGCACGGCCCACACCCGATGCGGCACGACGTTCATCCTCATCGTGGTGGTGATCAGCATCTTCTTCTTCAGCCTCGTCCCGCGCTCCGGGGTGCCCCTGCCGCTCCTCTTCCTGTCTCGGATCGTGCTCGTGCCGATCATCGCCGGGTTTGCGTATGAGCTCGTGCGGTTCGGAGCGCGGAACTACGGCAGTCCACTCGTCCGCGCGTTCTACGCGCCCGGGCTGTGGCTCCAGTCGCTGACGACCCGGCCACCGGACCGCGCGATGCTCGAGGTCAGCATCGCCAGCCTGGAGTCGTGCCTGGCCTCCGACCGCGAGGCTGCCGCCGCCCAACGAGCATGATCGACCGGCTCGCCGAGCTAGAGGCGCGCTACGAGGAGATCGGCCGCCAGATGTCGACGCCGGAGGCGGCTGCCAACCCGTCGGCCCTTGCCGACTTCGGTCGCGAGCTCTCCCGGCTCGAGCCCGTGGTCGCGATGCTGCGCAAGTGGCGCTCGGTCCGCGAGGAGCTCGATGGCGCGCGGGCGATGGCCGACGATCCCGACGATGAGATGCGGACGATGGCCCGCGAGGAGATCGACCGGCTCACGGCGCGGGCTGAGGCGATCGAGGAGGACCTTCGCGTTCATCTCGTGCCGCGCGACCCGAACGACGATCGCGACGTCATCGTCGAGGTGCGGGCGGGAACCGGCGGCGACGAGGCGTCGCTGTTCGCGGCCGACCTCTACCGCATGTATGCCCGCTACGCGGAGCGCCGGCGATGGAAGGTCGAGGTCCTGTCGACCTCGGACAGTGGCTCCGGCGGCCTCAAGGAGGTCATCGCCGAGGTCCGCGGCGATGGCGCCTACTCGCGGCTGAAGTTCGAGTCGGGTGTGCATCGGGTTCAGCGCGTGCCGGTGACCGAGGCATCGGGCCGCATCCACACGTCGACGGCCACGGTGTCCGTGCTTCCCGAGGCCGACGAGGTCGAGGTCCAGATCGACGAGAAGGACCTCCGCATCGATGTCTATCGGTCGAGCGGTCCCGGCGGACAGTCGGTGAACACCACGGACTCGGCGGTGCGCATCACCCACCTGCCGACGGGCCTCATGGTCGCCATCCAGGACGAGAAGAGTCAGCACAAGAACCGCGCCAAGGCGATGAGCGTTCTCCGTGCCCGCCTCCTCGAGATGGAGCAGGAGCGCCTGGCGGCCGAGCGTGGCGACGAGCGTCGATCGCAGGTCGGCTCCGGCGAGCGGAGCGAGAAGATCCGCACCTACAACTTCCCCGATGATCGGGTGACCGACCACCGCATTGGGCTGACGGTGCACAGCCTGCCCGGCCTGCTGGAGGGCGACCTGGATCGCGTCATCGAGCCGCTCATTGAGGCGGACCAGGCCCGGCGACTGGCGGAGATCGGCGCCGATGCCCCCGACTGACGCGGTCGGGATCGCGGTGATCGATGCCGCGGAACGGCTGCGGTCCTCCGGCTCGCCCAGCCCGCGGCTCGATGCCGAGGTGCTCGTCGCGCACGTCACCGGACGCGATCGGTCCTGGGTGCTCGCCCACCCGGAGGCGTCGCTCGGCCCCGAGGTCGTCGCTCGTCTGCGCGCGGTGGTGGACCGGCGTGCCGCCGGCGAGCCGATCGCCTACATCCGCGGCTTCCGTGACTGGCAGTCGCTGCGGATCCGCACCGATCATCGGGCGCTCATTCCACGTCCCGAGACGGAGTTGCTCGCCGAAGCCGCGATCACCGAGCTCGAGCGACGGCTGGCACGCGATGACGCGCCGATCGTCGCATGGGAGGTCGCGACCGGCACGGGCGCCGTGACGCTCGCGATCGCGACCCGGTTTCGGCAGGCGATTCGCCTGGGCCGCATCCGGCTCGTGGCAAGCGATCTCTCTCCGGACGCGCTGGAGCTTGCCGCGGAGAACCTCGTCGATCACGCGGCAACCGACCTCGTGACCCTCGCCTGCGCCGATCTGCTCGACCCCGCGGGCGCGTCCCTGCCGCGGCCGGATCTCGTCATCGCCAACCTGCCGTACGTCGCCAGTGACGAGGTCGACGCCCGAGCGAGTGCGCTGGGATTCGAGCCTCGGATCGCGCTGGATGGTGGCCCCGATGGGCTCGCGGTGCTGCGCCGGCTGCTCGCCGATCTGCCGTCGCGGGCAGCTCGGAACGCCACCGTCCTCCTGGAGATCGGGGTGGGCCAGGCCGCGGAGATCGCCGCCCTCGGTCCCGTCGGCGCGAAGGTCGGGATCGTGCCGGACCTCGCCGGCCTCGACCGTGTTCTGCGCCTCGACCTGCAAGACTGAACCGGTGACCGACGTTCTGCCTCCCACCCCCGACGGCCTCGAGCGCGCTGCCCGACTGCTCGGCGACGGGCAGGTCGTCGCCTTTCCCACGGACACGGTGTACGGGGTGGGCGTCGCGAGCAACCACCCGGATCGGCTCGTCGCGCTCTTTGCGCTGAAGGATCGGCCGCTCGACAAGCGGATCGCCCTGCTGGTGGCCGACCTGGACCAGGTCGTCGAGGCCGGTTGGGAACCCGATGACCGCGCTCGGTCGCTCGCCGAGCGCTTCTGGCCGGGCGGGCTCACGCTCGTCATCGGCGCGGGCGCGGAGACCCAGGGCTTCCGCGCGCCGGACCACCCGGTCACGCTCGACCTCATTCGGCGCTCCGGGCCGATCTTCGCCACGTCGGCGAATCGGTCCTTCGAGCCGGACACGCTGGCGGCGGACGAGGTCCTCATCGCCTTCGCACTGCAGCAGGACGAGCTTCCGGCGGTCGTCGATGGCGGCGCCGTGCCCGGGGGCGTCCCCTCGACCGTCGTGGACCTGTCGGTGACGCCGGCCCGCATCCTGCGCGAGGGACCGATCTCGCATGCGGAGATCGCAGCCCTCATCGAGCTGGCTGCCACCTAGCGCGCGGGCGGTCGCGGCCCACCCGGCCCGCCGCCGATTACACTCGATCGATGCGCGTCGCCATCGGCTCCGACCATGCCGGCTTCGATCTCAAGGGCGATCTGTGCACGCTGCTCGACGAGCTGCGGGTCGAGTACCGCGACTTCGGCACGTTCAGCTCGGACCCCGTCGACTACCCGGATTTCATCGCGCCGGTCGCGCGCGCCGTCGCTCGCGGCGACTTTGAGTGCGGCATCGTGCTCGGGGGGAGCGGGACCGGTGAGGCGATCGTCGCCAACAAGGTGCGCGGCATCCGCTGCGTCGAGGCGGCGGACCCGGTGACGGCTCGGCTGGGGCGCGAGCACAACGATGCCAACGTCCTGAGCATGGGCGCGCGGATCGTGGGCACCGAGGTGGCCCGCGCCTGTGTGCGTGCCTTCCTCGATGGGGAGTTCGCCGGCGGGCGGCACATCCCGCGCATCGAGAAGATCGCGCGCGTCGAGGCCGAGGAGGCACGGGGCTGAGCGCGTCGCTCACCTCCCGCGATCGCGAAATGCTGGCGGGCAGTCACGGGGCCGGGACGGCATTTGCCATGCGGCTCGTCGTGCGCGCCGCGAAGGCGACCGGCGCCGCGCGCCTGATCGACATCACGGGAGCGCACGTCGACTCGTGCCTCTACCACGGCAAGGCCACGATGGACTTCGTCGATCGCCTGGCGGACGGCGAGGCCCGCGTGAGCGTTCCGACCACGCTCAACGTGGGCGCGCTCGACCTCCTGCATCCCGAGCTCTACCGCGGTGATCGGCGGACCGCCACCGCAGGCCGCAAGCTCATGAACCGATACCGGGCGCTCGGCGCCCGGCCGACCTACACGTGCGCGCCGTACCAGCTCGTCGACGCGCGCCCGGCACTGGGGGCGCAGGTCGCCTGGGGCGAGTCCAACGCCATTGCCTTCTGCAACAGCGTCCTCGGAGCGCGCACAAACCGCTATGGCGACTTCCTCGACATCGGTGCGGCCATCACCGGCCGGGTTCCCGACGCCGGGCTGCACCGCACCGAGGAGCGCCGCGCGACGCTCGTCCTGCGGCTGGCGGACGACGTGCCCGCTGCGCTGCGCGATTCGGACGTGCTGTTCCCCGTCCTTGGCATCGTGCTCGGCCGGCGTGCCGGCTCCTCGGTCGCGGTCATCGACGGGCTTGCCCGTGGCCAGTCCGAGGACCGCCTGAAGGCGCTCGGCGCCGCGGCCGCCTCGTCGGGATCGGTGGCGATGTTCCACGTGACGGGATCGACTCCCGAGGCTGCCAGCCTGGATGACGCGCTCCAGCGGCGCCCGCCCGAGGCCGTCGAGCTCATCCGTCTCGCCGACCTCCGAGCGGCGCGCGACGAGCTGAGCACCACATCGGGCGAACGACTGGCCGCAGTCGCGCTGGGCACGCCCCACGCGTCGCTGGCCGAGCTCGAGCGCTACGCGGTGATGCTCGGGGGACGCAGGGTCCATGACGATGTCGAATGCCTCGTGTCGACGGGCCGAGATGTCATGGCCACCGCCGCGGAACGCGGCATCACCGAGCGCCTGCGCGAGGCGGGGGTCGAGCTGCTGGTCGACACCTGCAGCTACGTCGCCCCCACCCTCCGCGCGTCGAGCGGCCCGGTGATGACGGACTCGGGCAAGTGGGCCTACTACGCGCCGGGCAACATCGGCGCCGCGGTCGTGTTCGGTTCGACCGCCGAGTGCATCCGTTCGGCGGTGGCCGGACGGGTCGTGCTCGACCTTGAGCCGTGGGGTGGTGCGTGACTGTCGTCACCGGGCGAGCGCTGGTCCTCGATGAGCCGCTCAGCCTGTGGGGCGGCATGGATCCCGGGACGGGTCGTCTGATTGACCCGCATCATCCGCAGCGCGGAGCCGTTGTGACCGGGCGCGTCGTGGTCATGCGATCCGGGAAGGGTTCGTCGTCCTCCGCCTCGATCCTCGCCGAATCGGTGCGCGCCGGGACGGCTCCGGCGGCCTTTCTGCTGGCTGAGCCCGACCTCATTCTGGAGATCGGCTCGGCGGTGGCGGAGGAGCTGTACGGGATTCGTGTCCCGGTCCACGTGATCACCGAGGAGCGCGCGCGCAGAATCGCCGACGGCGCCGAGCTCCGTATCGGCCCGCGCGGAGGCCTGGGGCGAAGTCAGGTGAGCGGCCCGTCGAGAACACGATCAAGCCGCTGACCGCCCCCTGACCCTGTCCGCCGTCAGAAGGGCTTCTCGAGCATCAGCCACAGGATCACGATGAACGCGGTCATCCCGATCACCGCGCCCGGCATCGGGTTCCATGCCGCGATGAGCCGCTGGAGCTCCTCGGGATCCTCCTGCGGCGCCACCTCGTCGGGCTTCGCGTCCGGCCGTGCAAGACCCGCAGCGGCCCGGATCGGATTCAGTCGGAAGGTCATCAGCGGCGTCATGCCGATTCCCACCCCGAGGAACAGGACGAGCGAGATCCAGATCCACAGCGTGCCCCACCAGCCGCCCATGAACCCGGCCAGGATCCCGCTGAGCAGCCCGACGACGACCAGGACGATGGTCGGCGCTCCCAGCGCGAAACGCGAGACGTCGAGCAGGGCGCGCACCCGTGCCGGCTCGCGCTCCTGCCTGAGCTTGAACGCGACGGCCATCGAGGTCCCGTGGAGCATGAAGAAGATCAGAACCGTTGCCGCGTGGACGAACACCACCAGGGCATAGAGGTCCATTCCCTACCCTCCGCGTGATCGCTGTCTGCTGTCGCTGATTATCGGCGCCGTGTCGAGCCCCCCACGGCGCCGGGCGAGGCTACACTCACCCCATGGACCTGTGGGAGCCGCTCGTGTCGGCCGATCCCGAGATCGCCGACGTCGTACGCGCCGAAGAGGCGCGCACCACCGCCCATCTCGAGCTCATCGCGTCGGAGAACTACCCGTCGCTTGCCGTGCTGCAGGCCATGGGGACGATCCTCACCGGAAAGTATGCCGAGGGCTACCCGGGACGGCGCTACTACGGTGGCTGCGAGGTCGTCGACGTGGCCGAGAACCTGGCCCGTGACCGCGCGAGGGAGCTCTTTGGCGCCGAGCACGTCAACGTCCAGCCACACGCCGGTGCGCAGGCCAACATGGCGGTCTTCCACGCCCTGCTCGAACGCGGCGACACCGTGCTCGGCCTGAGCCTCGACCAGGGTGGGCACCTGACCCATGGCAGTCCCGTCAACTTCAGTGGCCAGTACTACAACTTCGTGCCGTACCACGTGGACCGCGAGACGCATCGCATCGACATGGACGAGGTCCGCGAGTTGGCCCGAGAGCACAAGCCGAGGATGATTCTGACCGGCGCCACCGCCTACTCGCGCCTGTGGGACTTCGAGGCGTTCCGCGCCATTGCCGACGAGGTAGGTGCGCTCCACATGTGCGACATGGCCCACTTCGCGGGGCTCGTTGCCGCCGGCGTTCATCCCTCGCCGGTGCCGCACGCCGACGTGGTCACCACCACGACCCACAAGACGCTCCGCGGCCCGCGGGGTGGGCTGATCCTCAGCCGCGATGCGCACGCCAAGGCCATCGACAAGGCCGTGTTCCCCGGCATCCAGGGCGGGCCGCTCATGCACATCATCGCCGCCAAGGCGGTGGCCTTCCGCGAGGCCATGAGCCCCGAGTTCCGTGCCGATCAGCAGGCGACCGTCGACAACGCCCGCGTCCTGGCCGCCTCGCTCGCCGATGCCGGGGCGTCCATCGTTTCCGGCGGCACCGACAACCACCTCATGCTGGTCGACGTCCGTCCCCTTGGCGTGAACGGCAAGGAGGCCGATGCGGCGCTCGGCCAGGTCCGCATCACGGTGAACAAGAACACCATTCCCTACGACCCCGAGAAGCCGATGATCGGCTCGGGAGTCCGGGTCGGCACCCCGGCGGTCACGTCGCGCGGCATGCGGGAGGCCGAGATGCGCGAGATCGCCTCGCTCATCGTGGATGGCATCGCCGCGCGCGGCGACGAGGACGCGCAGGCGGAGATTCGCCGTCGCGTCGGGACGATCACCGATCGGTTCCCCGTCCCCGGCCTGCCGGCAACGCGCGCCGCCGCCGACCTTCCCGCCTGAAGCCCGGCCGTGGTCGCCACCGCCGTTTGCGCGGGGTGCAGATCACCGGGTCGCGCGGCCCTACTCGTGCGTGTGAGCCCTCTCGGGTATACTCCCGGCGTCCGACCGCTGTGAGTCGAACCTGAACATGTCACAACTGACGCCGCTGGGGCTCGTCAAGATTCTCGGTCAGGTGACCGCGATCATGGTGTTCCCGATGGTGGGTGGCGCGGTCGCCGGACTCGTCGTTGACGGGATGATGGGGACCTCGCCGCTTTTTGTGCTGCTCGGGCTGGCGGCGGGAACGCTGCTCTCCTCCGTCGGGATCTGGCTGCTCATCCGCGCAGGCGTGCGGAAGGGCTACACCGATGGAGTGAAGCGGCATGACTGATGACCCCGATTCGGTCGGGGACCGCGGAGACGGGGGTTCGCCCTCGACGCGGCCACCGAACTGGGCACTGGGACTCGACCTGGGCATCCGCCTCGGCGTCTCGGTGGCGATCGGACTGGGCGGCGGGCTGCTGCTCGACAACTGGCTGAAGACCATCCCGCTCTTCACGCTGATCGGAATGGTGCTCGGCATCGGCGCGGCGATGGTGACGATCTGGAACGTCGCACGCGACGCAATGAAGCGGTAGGAGACGAATGCCGGAAGAAGAGGGCGAGAGCCTGATTCACGTGGCGATCGAGGCGGAGGAGCTCTTCGCCATCGGGCCGCTGCATTTCACGAACTCGATGGTCGGTGCGCTCCTGACGTCCGTCGTCCTCGGCCTGGCGGCGTGGTACATCACCCGTCGCTCCACGCTGGTTCCCGGACGGCTGCAGAGCGCGCTCGAGCTGCCCGTCGAGCTCCTGACCGGCATCATCAGCGAGTCCAGCAGCCGATGGCGCGGGTACGCCGGGCTCATCCTCGGCTTCTTCCTGATCATCCTCATCGCGAACTGGATCGGCCTCCTTCCCGGCGTCGGAACCATCGGGATCACCCACATCGACCCGACAGGCCACGAGGCCGTCATCCCGATCGTGCGGCCGGCCAGCGCCGACCTGAACTTCACGCTGGGTCTGGCGATCGTCGCGTTCGTGATGTTCATCTACTGGGGCATCAAGGCCAACGGCGCGCGCGGCTACCTCAAGGAGCTCATGGGTGAGCCGCTGTACATGGCGCCGCTCATGTTCCCGATCAACCTCATCAGCGAGCTGAGCCGCCTCATCAGCCTGAGCATGCGACTCTTCGGCAACGTCTTCGCCGGCGAGGTCCTGCTGGCCACGATGCTCGCCCTCGCCCCGATCCTGATCCCGGCGGTCTTCCTGGGCCTCGAGATCCTGTTCGGATTCGTCCAGGCGCTCGTCTTCGCGCTCCTGGCGATGACCTACATCGCAACCGCCATCGCGGAGCACCACACCACGGATCACGACGACGACCACGGCGAGGCCGATGCGGCCCACGCCGACCATGCACCCGCGGCAGGAGCCGCGGCAGCCTAGGGCATGATCAATCGCCTGCCGCGTGCGCAGGCGTCATGTAGGAGGAACGAAAGAAAGTGGATTCCAATCTCGCCGCCGGACTCGCCATGGGTCTCGGGGCCATCGGCCCCGGCATCGGCCTGGGCATCGCCGTCAGCAAGGCGATGGAGGCGCTCGGTCGCAACCCCGAGGCATCGGGCGCGATCTTCGTGCCGTACATCCTCGGCATCGCGCTGGCGGAGGCCATCGGCATCTACGCCCTCGTGGTCAGCCTGCTGCTCATCTTCGTCGCCTAGTCCGGCGCGAAGCCAAGGAGGCAGTCCATGGGCGCATTCTTCGAGGCCTTCAGCGTTGATGTCCTGAAGCTCGGCTTCCAGGTCATCAACTTCCTGATCCTGCTGTACCTGCTCAACCGGTTCATGTTCAAGCCGATCATGGCCAGGCTGGACGAGCGCGGCGAGAAGATCAGCAAGGGGCTGGAGGACGCCGAAGCGGCCGCGCGCGACCGCGAGCTGGCTCGTGCCGAGCGTGAGGCCGCCGTATCCGAGGCGCGCAAGGAGGCGAACGAGATGATCGCCCGCGCCAACAAGATCGCCGAGGACACGCGCAACGAGATTCTCAGCGAGGCACGCACGGAGGCCGAGAAGGTCAGCACGCGGGCCCGCGAGGAGATCGTGGCCGAGAAGGATCGGGCCATGGCCGAGATCCGCGGCCAGGTCGCGGAGCTGGCGCTGGCGGCCGCCGGGAAGCTGATCCGTCACGAGATGGACGACAAGGCCCAGCGGCGCCTGGTCGAGGAGTTCCTCGCCGAGGTCAAGCCGGGCCCCACGTCGAAGTCGGCGCGCAGCTGATCCATGGCACGACGCGAGACGGTCGCCCGGCGCTACGCCGACGCTGCGTTCGAGATCGGCAAGGCCGATGGAAACCTCGACGCGTGGGAGCGTGACCTCGCCACACTGCGCGACACGCTCGCCGACGAGGAGCTTCGGCGCCTGGTCGAGCATCCGGCCGTACCCTTCGCCGAGAAGGAGCAGGTGCTGCGCAAGGTCGTCACGGGCGTGGTGCCCGAGGCGCTCAGCCTGGCGCTGCTCATGATCCGGCGCGGCCGTCCCGCTGCCATCCACGCGATGGTCGACCGATTCGGCGAGCTCGTTCGGCGCGAGCGCGGCATCAGCCTGGCCGAGATCCGCACCGCGTTGCCGCTCGACGACGAGCAGCGATCGGCGATCGCCGAACGGCTGAAGTCGCTCACCGGCGACAAGATCGAGATGAACGAAGTGGTCGACGAATCGCTGATCGGGGGCCTGAGCGTCCGCATCGGCGACCGGCTCTATGACGCAAGCGTGCGCAGCCGCCTCGAGCGGTTGCGCGCCCGGCTGACCGCCGTCTAGGTAGGAAGGAACTCCATGGCGATTCGATCCGACGAGATCACGTCGATCATCCGAAACGAGATCAAGGGATTCGACGAGGGCGCGGACGTCAGCGGCGTCGGCACCATCGTCGAGGTGGGCGACGGCATCGCCCAGGTCTACGGCCTGTCCGGCGCCCTGGCGCAGGAGCTGCTCGAGTTCCCGAACGGGATCATGGGCATGGCCTTCAACCTCGAGGAGGAGACCGTCGGCGCCCTGATCCTGGGCGACTACACCTCCCTCAAGGAGGGCGACCAGGTCAAGACGACCGGGCGCATCGTCGAGGTGCCGGTCGGAGACGAGCTCATCGGCCGGGTGGTGAACCCGCTGGGCGAGCCGCTCGACGGCAAGGGCCCGCTCAAGGCCAAGAAGACGCGGCCCATCGAGCGCATCGCGCCCGGCGTCATCGTGCGGCAGCCGGTCGACACGCCGGTCCAGACCGGCATCAAGGCCATCGACTCGATGATCCCGATCGGCCGCGGGCAGCGCGAGCTGATCATCGGCGACCGCCAGACCGGCAAGACCGCGATCGCCATCGACACGATCATCAACCAGAAGGGCCAGGACCTGAT
>JAGXHP010000143.1 GCA_024636135.1 Chloroflexota bacterium | reverse complement strand
TCGGGCCGTAGCCTCCGGTCGCCGCCCACTTCGACTCCGCTCGAACCGGTGACCGACGACCTTGTCCTCCCGACCCGGCGACCGCGACCTTGACCGCATCCGCGTGCGTTCCGCGACCTTTCGCGATCACGCCGCGCCCGAGCGCCTGCGCATCGCGCGCGAGCTGGTGGCGCCCGATGCCGCGGAGCACGTGCTGCTCGAGACCTGTCACCGGGTCGAGCTCACGACGCTCGAGGAGGGCCCCACCGCTCAGGGCCAGCTCACGGGGCGCCGGGCGATCCGTCGCGTCTTCGAGGTCGTGGCCGGCTTCGACTCCGCCGTCGTTGCCGAGGAACAGCTGCTGGGCCAGGCGCGCGCCGCATACGCCGCGGCACTTGCCGCCGGCACGACGGGGCCGATTCTCAACGAGCTCTTCCGCCGAGCGCTGCGCTTCGGGCGGCGCGTGCGGACCCACGCCCTACCCGGGACCGATCGTTCGCTCGCCGACACGGGGGCTGCGTGGCTCGCGGAGCACGTGCCCGTGGCGTCGACCGTTCTCGTGGTCGGGACCGGCGAGATGGGACGTCGCGTGGCAGGGCACATGGCCGAACGTGGCCGGCGCGTCGTCGTCGGATCCTCCTCGGCTGAGCGTGGCGGGCGGCTGCGCGACACTCTCCCGGGCAGCACCCACGGGCTCCACGTCGGGGAGCTGACCGGTGACCTGGTTGCCGAGTCCTCGGCGCTGGCGATTGCCGTTCGGTCCCGATTCCCCGTGCTGACGGCGGAGGCGCTCGGGGCGGCGCGTCCATGGGTGCTCGACCTGTCGACCCCCGGTGCCGTTGACGCGGCCGCCGCAGGAATGCTGGGCGACCGCTTGCTGAGCATCGACGCGCTCGGTGCCCGGGGCGGCGGCGCGCCGGTCCTGGATCCCGCGGTCGAGCGCCGCCTCCTCGCCGACATGCACGCCGAGGTGGATGCATTCGTCGCCTGGCTCGGAACCCGCGCCGCCGCGGACGCACTACAGCTCCTCCACGCCGGGGCCGATGCCGTTCGGCGGCGGCATCTCGATCGCCTGCGCACGCGGGCCCAGCTCGACGAGCGCCAGCTGGCGGCGGTCGAGGCGACGGCGAGCGCCATGGTCGGCGAGCTGCTCCACGGGCCATCGATCGAGCTGCGTCGAGGCGGGGCCGATGCGGAGGCCGTTCGGCGCCTGTTCGGGCTGGAGCGATGACGGCGACGGCCACGATCCGGATCGGGACGCGCCAGAGCCGATTGGCGATGGCCCAGGCGCGGATCGCGGCGGACTCCGTCGCCCCTGAGTTCGGACCGACCGCGCTGATCCCGATCACCACGCGCGGCGACGCGATCAGCGCTCGGCGTCCCAACGCCGGCTGGGTGGAGGTCGACGGGCAGTTCACGAAGGAGCTCGAACGAGCCTTGCTCGACGGTCGGGTCGACCTCGTCGTGCACTCGTTCAAGGACCTCCCGACCGAGCCCGTGCCGGGCCTGGTCATCGGCGCGGTGCTGGAGCGGGGTGATGCCCGCGACTGCCTGATCACCGCGGACGGAGGTCCGCTGGACGACCTCCCGTTCGGGGCGCGCATCGGGACCAGCTCACCGCGACGTGCAGCCCAGCTGGCGGCCGCCCGATCGGACCTCATCGCGATTCCGGTCCGCGGCAACGTCGAATCCCGGCTCGCCCGTCTGCAGACCGGCGAGTTCGACGGGCTGATGCTCGCGGCCGCCGGCCTCGACCGGCTGGGGATCTCCGTGCCGGACCATGCCCGACTCGGCTTCGACCTCGTGCTGCCGGCTCCGGCCCAGGGAGCCCTGGCCGTCCAGGTCCGAGCCCGTGACGAAACCTTGCGCACCCGCCTTGCGGCGCTGGAACATCGGCCCACCCGAATCGGGGTCGAGGCGGAACGGGCGCTCCTGCGGGCCATCGGAGGCGGATGCCTGGCGCCGCTCGGGGCGCTCGGCGTGGCCAGCGACGGCAGTCTGCATCTGCGAGCGGCGTTCGAGTCTTCCGACGGGACGCTGCACCGAGCCGAATCCACGGGAGCCGACCCCGCGGCAGTCGTCGCCGACGTGGCGGCCCGGATCCTGGACGCATGACCCGCCGCATTCTCGTCACACGCCCCGCCAGTCAGGCGGACGAGCTCATCAATCTCCTTGCCGAACGAGGCATCGCGGCCACCGCCGTACCGACCGTGGCCATCGACACCGATTCCGCGGCGGGTGACCTGGATGCCATGCTCGATGCGTTGGACGGAAGCGAGTGGCTGGTGCTGACCAGTGCCAATGGCGCCGATGCCCTCGTCGCGCGCCTGGTAGCCACGGGCCGTCGCCTGTCCGAGACAACCCGCGTGGCGGCGGTCGGTCCGGCCACCGAGGCGGCACTCACCCGTGGCGGGATCCGGGTCGACCATGTTCCGTCCGAGTACCTCACCGTCGCCATCGCGGAGGGTCTCGGCGACATCGGGGGAAAACGCGTCGTCCTGGCCCGGGCGGACGCCGCGACCCCGGACCTGCGCGAGGCGCTGCTCGCCCGGCAGGCACGGGTGGACGAAGTGGTCGCCTACCGCACCGTCGAGGGCCCGGGCGCGAACCGCGACGCGCTGCAGGCTGCGCTTCAGTCCGACCTCGATGGGATCGCCTTCACCAGTGGCTCGACCGTTCGCGGGCTCATGCGGCTCGCGGGCGGCATCCACCGCGGCCGTGCGCGCGCCATGCCCGCATTCTGCATCGGACCGGTGACCGCCACTGCCGCCCGCCACTCGGGGTTCCACATCGCCGGCGTGGCACAGTCCCATACCGCCGAGGGACTGGCCGACCTCATCGCCACCACGTTCGCACGGGAGCACGCATGACCCTCGTCTCGGACTCGATCCGCACCGCCTCAATCCACCGCGGTCGCCGCCTGCGGCGCACGCCCGCGCTGCGGTCCCTCGTCCGCGAGACAAGGCTGAGCCCTGGCATGCTCGTGGCCCCGGTGTTCGTGCAGGCGGGCACCGGCATTCGTGACGAGATCGGCTCCATGCCCGGCCAGCATCGGCTCAGCGTCGACCAGCTTCCACAGCATGCGGAACGGCTGGTCGCCGCCGGCGTGCGAGCGGTCCTGCTGTTCGGCCTGCCCGACCTCAAGGATCCGGAGGGATCGGGCGCGTGGGCCGATGACGGCATCGTGCAGGAGGGAATCCGGGCCATCCGGCGCGCGGTGGGCGACGAGCTGGCGGTGATGGCCGACGTCTGCCTGTGCGAGTACACCTCGCACGGTCACTGCGGCGTGCTGGACGGGACCGAGGTCGACAACGACGCGACCCTTCCCCTGCTGGCGCGGGCGGCCGCCTCGCTTGCCCATGCCGGCGCCGACATCGTGGCCCCGAGCGCGATGATGGACGGCCAGGTGGCGGCCATCCGCGCGGCACTGGACGCAGCCGGGCTCCACGACGCCGCGGTGCTCGCCTACGCCGCAAAGCACGCCTCCGCCTTCTACGGGCCGTTCCGCGATGCCGCCGACTCGGCCCCGGCCTTCGGGGACCGGCGCTCGTACCAGATGGACGCCGCCAATGGCCGCGAGGCACTGACCGAGATCCTGGCCGATATCGACGAGGGGGCCGACATGGTCATGGTCAAGCCGGCCCTGCCGGCCCTCGACATCGTGGCCGCGGCGCGCGCCGCCACCGAGGTCCCGATTGCCGCCTACCAGGTCAGCGGCGAGTACGCGGCCATCTGCGCGGCCGCGGAACGTGGATGGCTCGATCGGCGTGCAGCGGCACTCGAATCCCTGACCGCCATGGCGCGCGCCGGTGCCGGGATCCTCGTCACGTACTTCGCGCTCGAAGCGGCCGGATGGCTGCGGGAGATGGATCGATGAGCGACGAGCGTTTCGTCCACGCCTGGCTCCTGCGCCTGGACCCCGCCTGGCGACGCCGGGACGCATCGGCCCGGCGCCTGGAGGTCGACGCCTTCTGCGAGGCCGCGGCGCGCGCGGAGCATCGGCTCATGCAGCACAGCTACTCGACAATCGGGCTGCGGGCCGAGGGTGACCTCCTGCTGTGGCGGATGAGCGAGACGATCGAGGGCCTCGAGGAGACGGCCGCCGACCTGCTCGCCGCTGGCATCGGCGCATGGATGACGCCTTCGATCAGCATGATCGGCCTGACGCGGCCCTCGCAGTACGTGAAGCGGCCGACGACCCAGGAGCAGTCGCTGTTCAGCGGCGAGCGCTCGAAGTACCTCGTGGTCTATCCCTTCACGAAGTCCGTGGAGTGGTACCTCGCCTCCGCTGAGGAGCGGCAAGAGGTCATGAAGGGCCACATGCGGGTCGGGCACCGCTACCCGCAGGTCCGTCAGCTGCTCGCCTACTCGTTCGGGCTCGACGACCAGGAGTTCATCGTCGCCTACGAGACCGATGAGCTCATCGCCTTCCAGGACCTCGTCCGCGAGCTGCGCGAGACGGAATCGCGGCGATCGACGATTCGCGACACGCCGATCATCACCGGCATCCACCGGCCGCTCGGGGAGATCCTCGGTCTCCTGTCGGAGCCGAACCGATGAGCCTGGTCATGGGGACCACTCGCTCCGACGAGCTGATGACCCGCGCGCACCGCCTGTTCCCCGGAGGCGTGAACTCGCCGGTGCGTGCCTTCGGCGCGGTGGGAGGAACGCCGCGGGTGATCGACCGTGCCGCGGGTGCCCGGCTGTGGGACGTGGATGGCAACGAGCTCCTCGATTACGTCGGCTCCTGGGGACCGATGGTCCTCGGACACGCTCATCCGGCCGTCGTGGCCGCCATCACCGAGGCCGCGGGGCGTGGGACGAGCTACGGCGCGCCGAACCCGCACGAGGTCGAGCTCGGAGAGCTGGTCGTCGAGGCGATGCCGGCGATCGAGCGGCTGCGGTTCGTCAGCTCGGGGACCGAGGCGGCGATGAGCGCCATCCGGCTCGCCCGCGCCGCGACGGGACGCGACGCGATCATCAAGATGGCCGGCGGCTACCACGGCCACGCCGATGCGCTGCTCGTCGAGCCCGGATCCGGCGCCATCGGCATGCCGGCCAGCGCTGGTGTGACCGCCGGGGCCGCACGAGACACCATGGTCGCCCCGTTCAACGACCTCGACGCCGTTGAACGACTGCTCGGCTCGAAGCCGGCCGCGGCCGTGATCGTCGAGCCGGTGGCCGCGAACGTGGGCGTCGTGCGGCCGGCTGCGGGCTACCTCGAGGGCCTCCGCGCCCTCGCCACGGACCATGGCGCGCTGCTGATCTTCGACGAGGTGATCACCGGCTTCCGCGTCGCCCGTGGCGGCGCCCAGGAACGGTACGGCGTGACCCCCGATCTCACCGTGCTCGGCAAGATCATCGGTGGCGGGCTGCCGGTCGGCGCCTACGGCGGCCGCGCCGGCTTCATGGCGCAGGTCGCGCCCGACGGTCCGATGTACCAGGCCGGCACGCTGTCAGGGAACCCGCTCGCGATGGCCGCCGGTGCCGCGACGTTGCGACAGCTCACGCCGGCGACCTACGCGCGGCTGGAGCAATCCGGCGCCGCGCTGGAGTCCGGCCTCGCGGAAGCCGCGCATGCGATCGGGGTGGACGTCCGTATCAGCCGCGTGGGGAGCCTGCTCACCATCTTCATGGAGGCCGGCCGCTACCCGTCCTTCTTCCACGCCATGCTCGACGCCGGGATCATGCTGCCGCCCAGCCAGCACGAGGCCTGGTTCATCTCGACCGCTCACACGAGCGACGACCTGGCGCTCACGGTTCGTGCCGCACGCACTGCCTTCACCGAATCTCCCGCTCCAGCAGAGGACCGATGATCGATAGCGCACCGACCCCGACCACCACCTGGACCGGCGAGGCGCGCTTCTGCGCCGCGCTGGGCCACGAGCAGCCCGACCGCACCCCGGTCTGGTTCATGCGCCAGGCCGGACGCTGCCTCGCCGACTACCGCAAGCTGCGCGAGCGGTACCCGATCCTGACGCTGGCCAAGACGCCCGAGCTGTGCGCCGAGGTCACCGTCATGCCGGTCGACGCCTTCGGCGTGGACGCGGCTGTCCTCTTCGCGGACATCATGATCCCGCTCGAGCCGATGGGCGTGAGCCTCGAGATCCAACCCGAGGTTGGGCCGATCATCCACCAGCCGATCCGCTCGCGAGCCCAGGTCGATGCCCTGCGCTCGTTCGACCCGGCCCAGGAGACCGCGTTCGTCATGGACGCCATCCGACTCGTCCGACGCCAGCTCGATGGCAAGCAGGCGGTCATCGGCTTCAGCGGCTCGCCGTTCACCCTTGCCTGCTACCTGATCGAGGGCCGACCGTCGCGCGACTACGCGATCGCCAAGGCGTTCATGTACCGCGAACCCGAGGCGTGGCACGCGCTGATGGAGAAGCTGGCGACGGTCGTCATCGACTACCTCAACGCGCAGATCGAGGCCGGGGTCCACG
>JAGXHP010000022.1 GCA_024636135.1 Chloroflexota bacterium | reverse complement strand
GGCACGACGCGCGACCGCGTGTACGGCACGGCCGAATGGAACGGTCGCACGTTCACGGTGGTCGACACCGGGGGACTCGAGCTCGAGCCCGGGACGCACATCGAGGAGCGGGTACAGGTCCAGGCGCGCGTCGCGGTGGAGGAGGCGGACATCATCCTGTTCGTGGTGGACGCGCATGTCGGCATGGCGCCCCTCGACCACGATGTGGCGGACCGTCTGCGCAGGGCCGATGCCCCGGTGATCCTCGTGATCAACAAGGGAGACAACCCGGCGCGCGAAGCCGATGCGGTCGAGTTCTACGCCCTCGGCTTCGACCCCGCCATCACGATCAGCGCCCAGCACGGCCGCAACACCGGCGACCTGGCGGACCTCATCGTCGATGGACTCCCGCCGAAGACCGAGGCGGAGGATGCCGGGATCCTCGAGCCGGAGGACATGACCGAGGAGGAGATGGCGGAGCTGGCCGAGACCGAGCTCGGCGCGCCGCGGATCGCCATCGTCGGGCGGCCGAACACCGGGAAGTCGACCTTCGTGAACCGGGTCTTCGGCTCGGAGCGCATGATCGTGTCGGAGACGCCCGGCACCACGCGGGATCCGATCGACACCGCGGTCGAGCTCGACGGACAGGAGCTCGTGCTCGTGGACACCGCCGGGATCCGGCGCCGCGGCTCGATCGATCGAGGCATCGAGCGTTACAGCGTGCTTCGCAGCATGAAGGCCATCGACTCCGCGGACGTGGCGGTGGTCATGACCGATGCCATCGAGGGCTACACCGCGCAGGACGCCCACGTCGTCGGCTACGTCCTCGAGGCGCACAAGGGGATCGTGCTCGTCCTGAACAAGTGGGATGCGGTCGAGAAGGACGAGTTCACCGCCGATCGATGGCTGAAGCGCCTCCGCCGCGAGGCCCCGTACCTCGCCTGGGCGGACATCGTCTTCGCATCGGCGCTCACCGGTCAGCGCGCCGAGCGCATCCTGCGCGAGGCGCTGCGCGTCGCCGAGGAGCGTTATCGGCGCGTGCCGACGGGTGAGCTCAACCGCTTGATCATGGACGCCGTTCGCGCGCATCCTCCGTCGCACGTGCGGAATCGGCTGCCGAAGATCTTCTACGCCACGCAGGTCGGAGTCGCGCCGCCGACATTCGTGGTCTTCTGCAACGATCCGGCGATCGTGCATTTCAGCTACAAGCGCTATCTCGAGAACCAGGTGCGGGAGAAGTTCGGCTTCCTCGGCACGCCGATCCGGCTCATCCTGCGTCAGCGCGAGTCGGAGGATGCGGCCAGAAAGTCGGTGCGACCGCGAAAGCGAGCGACGAACCGGCGGCGGTGAGGTGAAGCCATGAGCGACCAGATCGGGATCATCGGCGCCGGCGCGTGGGGGACGACGCTCGCGGTGCTCCTCGCCGATGCGCAACGGCCGGTGAGCCTGCGGGCTCACTCCTCGGAGGCGACCGAGCGACTGGCCCATGCCAGGGCCAATGAGCGGTACCTGCCGGGCGTGGTGTTCCCACCGAACGTGCGGGTCGTGACCGACGATGCCTTCCTGGCCGAGCCGCATCGGCTGTTCGTGCTCGCGGTGCCTTCGACGCATGTTCGGTCCACGCTCGAGGCCGTGGGGCCGTCGCTCCATCGGGATGCGGCCATTCTGTCGGTGGTCAAGGGCATCGAGGAGGGGACGCACCTGCGCATGTCCCAGGTCATCGCCGAGGTCCTGCCGGGTCGCCGCGTCGCGGCGTTGTCGGGTCCCAACCTGGCCCGAGAGATCGGCTACGGAAAGCCCGCCGGATCAGTGGTCGCCTCCGAGGACCCGGACCTGGCGGCGGAGGTCGCCTCGGTCCTCTCGTCCGATCGGTTCCGCGTCTACACCAATCGCGACGTGGTCGGGGTCGAGCTGAGCGGCGCGCTGAAGAATGTCGTGGCGCTGGCCGCGGGGATGGTCGACGGCCTGGGGTTCGGAGACTCGGCCAAGGCGGGGATCATCACGCGCGGCCTCGCCGAGATGACGCGTCTCGGTGTCGCGGCCGGTGCCAACCCGCTGACATTCGCCGGACTGGCCGGCGTCGGAGACCTGATCGCGACCTGCATGTCGCCCCTGTCGCGCAACCGGCGCGCCGGTGAGCTCATCGCCTCGGGTATTCCTTGGCCGGAGGCGGGGGAGCAGCTGACGGGTGTGGCCGAAGGGGTCGCGACGCTGGCCGGCGCACTCGAGCTTGCGTCCGAGCACTCCGTGGAGATGCCGATCGCCCAGCAGGTGCGTGCCGTCGTCTTCGAGGGTCGCGCACCGATGGCCGCCGTCGCCGAGCTCATGGCACGCAGCACGAAGGACGAGCTCGGCGGCCTGTTCGGCGCGTGATCGGTCGGCCGCTATACTGACCGGCGTCGGTCGGGGCGTGGCGCAGTCTGGCAGCGCACTTGGCTGGGGGCCAAGGGGTCGGAGGTTCGAATCCTCTCGCCCCGACCAATCAAGCCCTCGCTTGTCAACAGAGCAAGCGCCCTGAATCCGTTCACTCTATTGGCGAAAGCGATCGGACCGCTCGATCCCGCGCCGCAGCTGACGCCGCAGGATCCAGGCACCGACAGCGTTCATCAGCGTGCCGGCCAGTCTGCCACGCAGCCCGTAGAACTCTCGGTGCCGTTCGCAGACGATGTGCGTCCCAGTGGAGGCCGGCGTCAGCCAATAACGGATCATTCCATTCCGCGAGACATTCGAATCGATCTGCATCAGAGTAACGATGCCCGGTTGCGACCAGTCGTATTGCTCGCGGCTCCACGTCAAAGGCAGCCCTTCGGTGACGTCGGCGGTGACCTCGCCGACCTCGTGAATGCGGTAGACCTGTGGATGTGAGGTCTCCGGCCAGATCTGCGGCCGCATCCGCCCGAAGTCGGTGAGCGCCAACAGCACGTCCGCCGGCGAGGCGGAGACGGTCAGTTCGTAACGCGTGTCCTCGATCGGCCCGTGCATGCCAACAGTCTATGGCCGCGCAGAGCCGGGCTCCGTACTGCTTGCGGTTTGGCCCAGTCCCATGACTACGCCGCAGCGATCGCCATGGCCACGAACGGCGAGACGATCACGCGGCAGTTGGTACCTGCCGGGTTGAATCTTCTCGCCCCGACCAATCTCCTGACGACTGCCGGCCCGAGCCCCGGGGCCTGATGCGACCTCAGGCGGGGTTGACGAACCAGAGCGTCGGGGCGTCGACGACGCCGGCCTCCTGCATCACCTCGCGCAGGCGGTCGGATCCGGCGAAGGCCTCGCCGGCGGCTCGCGAATCGAAGTCGTGCCAGACCGTCACGTCATTGCCGTCGTCGAGATTGCGGTAGACCGCGTGGTCACGCACTCCCATCCCGCGCCGTTCCTCGTCGAATGCGTCGTACTGAGACTTCCACGCGTCGAAATCGGCGACGTTGTGTCGAACGAACAGGCGGACCACGATGGCTCCTTCCGTGAGAACCGGCCCTCGGCGTCGTTGGGTGACAGGAGGCCGGTAGAGAAAACCTTACGCCCTTCAAGCCACCCGTCGCGTGCCGGTGGCGTAGCACGAATGGTCAGAGGGCTACCCCGACCCCGGTGAGTCGAAGGGCGAGCGCGTCTCGAGCCACGATGCGAGCAGGTCCGACACGAGGCTCACGGCCTCCTCGCTCGTTCGGCCTGCCTCTTGGAGCGAGCCGATGACCCATCGACCGAATACGGTCATCATCACCGCAACGGCATCGTCGTCCGAGGACAGCGGCCCGAGTGCCGCGCGGACGAGTGCGTCCAGTTGCCGATAGAAGCTTGCCTCGGCATCGGCCCAGAACGACACGCCAGGACCTTCACGCTGCGACGCGCGGTACCACGACTCGCTCCGGTCAAAGAACGCCGACAGCTCCCGGACGAGGAGATTGACTCGTTCGCGGAGCCCGTCGACTCCGTCGAACAGATCCGGTGTCGGCATCCGGAGTTCCCCGAAGATCTCGCCGGTGACCTCGGCGGCGAGTGCGGCGGCGGAGCCGAAGTGATTGGCGACGGTGCCTGGAGCGACGTCGGCGCGCCGAGCGATGTCGAGCATCGTCGTCGCCGACACGCCGCGCTCCTGGTACAGCTCCAGGGCGGCCGCGATGATCCTGCGCCGCGTCTCGGCCTGCTGCGCAGCCCGCTTCCCGAGCTCGTACTTCCTGGGCAATCGACTGCCCTCCAGTCTATTGACTTCGGGATGCAACCAATATAGCATCCGGTGACCCGACGAGCCCGGTGGCGGGCCAGTCGTGGCGATGGTAGGCACATCGCCGCCGAGTAGTGAGGACCTGAGGCATGACCTGGGCTGACCTCTACCCGTGGCTCCTGGTGTTTCACGTCCTGTGCGTGCTCGCATTCCTCGCCATCCATGGCGTGTCGATGGGAGTCTGGTGGCGGGTTCGGCGCGAACGCGACCGCGCGAAGCTCATGGCGTGGTTCGAATTGTCGGGCAGCTTCATGACGTCGATGTTGGCGAGCGGCTTCTTGCTGATCGTGAGCGGTGTCGTCGTGGGAGTCGCCGCCGGATGGTGGTTCAACGGCCAGTGGTGGCTGTGGGTGTCCATCGTCCTGCTCGCCGCGATCGTGCAGTCGATGAACTCGCTCAATGCCATCCCGATGGTCAGGATGCGCCAGGGCCTCGAGATGCCCAATCTCGCGGACACGCGGGCAGGGACGATCCCGACGCCCGTGGACGACGCGACCCTCGACGCTCTCCTGCTCGATCGCCGTCCGATCGTTGGGAGCGCGTTCGCGATCGCCGGGATCGTTGTGATCACCTGGCTGATGGAGACCAAGCCGTTCTAGCGGGCCGCCCCGTGCGGCAGGAGGATCCACGATGGCGACGGGACCACTGGCCATGGTTGACGCGCGACCCACGCTCGTCCTCGGGAACGGCGGCCGGCGAGCAGCGCAGGTGGCCGCCGGCCTGACGATCGGTGGCGCGACGGCCCTGGCGGCCTTCTTCGCGGTCGGCGAACCATGGGGCACGCTCAACGACAGTCTGTCGATCGGCCTGGCGTGCGCCACGGTGCCGATTGCCGCCGATCTGGCCCGGCGGCATCCGGAATCCAGGCTCCTTGGGCTCGGCCTCGCGTCCGATCTGATCGGCGTCGCGACGACGACGACGTTCACGTCCCTGCTGATCTCGCGCCAGATGACGTTCGAGGACAGCTTGCAACCGATCCTCATCGGCCAGGCGCTCATCGGGACCTGGTTGATCCTCGCCGGGGTCGCTGCCCGGTCCGACCCGGCATCCCGCCCCGCGTCGATGTTGGCCATCACGGGCGGCGCGGGCCTCATCGCGACCGCGGCGGGGATCGCGACCGATGGCATGACGAGCCCGGTCGCCGCGGTCGGATTCGTGGCCGCCCTCGTCGGCACGACTGGGGCTTACGTCATGTTGGGGCGCGATCGGTCGCGCCGCCATCGCCGTGCGTAACGAGGACTCACGATGGAGCGCACCATCCTGAGCCACACATGACGAAGCGGCTGGCGAGCGCCCCGAGGGACGTCGTCAGCCGCCATGTCGCAAGGGAGCCGAGTGAGTTACTCGGCGGCCTTGATGTTTGCTGCGCGCGGACCGCGCGGGTTGGACTCGACGTCGAAGGTCACTGCCTCGCCGCCGACGAGTCGGTCGAAGTCGATCGACTCACTGAGCCCGTCGCGGTGGAAGAAGTAATCCTTGCCATCCTCGCCGGTGATGAAGCCGAAGCCGCGATCGGCCACGATCTTCTTGATGCTGCCATTGGCCATGAGAGGCCTCCTACACGGTAGAACCTGAAGGATACTCGCTCCGGCCATGTAGCATCGGCGCCGATGGGCGAACTTCCTGGTCAACCCGCATTTGTCCTTCGCGCGCGACTCCTGTCCCCGCAGCGCGGCGGCGGATTGCTGGACGAGTCGGACGGCATGGTCCAGGTCGCTGCCGATGGCCGGATCGCCGCCGCAGGCCCCTGGGCTGATCCCGGATCCGAGGCAATGGTGGTCGACATCCGACCGCTGGTCGTCATGCCCGGCCTCATCGACCTGCACGCCCACCTGCCACAGCTGCCGAACGCCGGGCTCGGCAGCGGGCTGGACCTGCTGACCTGGCTCGATCGTTACATCTTCCCGCTCGAGCGGGCCTACGACCGATCGGTGGCGGAGCGGCAGGCGCCGGCCGCCTGGCGCGCCTTCGCCGCCGCCGGGACCACCACGGTTGTCGCGTATGCGGCCCTCTGGCCCGATTCGACCGATGCCGCCTTCGAGGCGGCGGAGGTGCACGGCATCCGCGCCGTCATCGGCAAGGTGATGATGGATCGCCTGACCTACGACCAGGACATCCGTCCGGCCGACATCCTTGACACGAGCCTGCGCCAGTCCGATGAGCTCGCCGCGCGCTGGCACGGACGCGACGCCGGCCGCCTGCAGTACGCGTTCACCCAGCGCTTCGCGGTGAGCTGCTCCGCCGACATGCTGCGGGAATCCGCGGCCATGGCGGCACGGCACGGCGCGTACTGGCAGACCCACATCTCCGAGGACGCGGGCGAGATCGAGGAGGTGAAGCGCCTGTTCCCCGGCGCGAACGACTACCTCGGCGTGTACGAGGCGGCCGGGGCCGTCGGCGCTCGGACGATCCTGGCGCACGCCATCCACCTCTCGGACGATGAGGTGCGGCGGCTCGTCTCCAG
>JAGXHP010000142.1 GCA_024636135.1 Chloroflexota bacterium | reverse complement strand
GCGCCGGGAGGGGTGGGAAACACGTACACGGTCGCTGCCGCTATCCCCGCCGGTCTTCCCAGACCCCGGAGGGGGAGGGGGTGGCCGGGGGGTCGACGGCCTGACGCGAGCCGAACGACGATCGCACTGTCTCGTGTCGATCGTTGTCTACATCTTTTGTCTACGTCTTCGGAGCGAGTCTACGGTCTACTCCGAGTCCCCCCCTAAAGGGGGGGGGACATCGTAGACGGAGGTGGAGTCTACGGAGAGTCTACGGTTGGTCTACGGTCTGATGAGCCCGGGGTGGGGTTCCTTTGCGAGCTTCCTCGATGGCTGCGAAGCTCTCGCCTGACGCGCTGTGCGCGAACGATGACACGTCCTCGATGCGGCCCGAAGGTTCCACTCATCGTGGACGTCCCTCGACCCTACGTGGTCGACCTCCGTCGCTAGCCTCTCGCATCCTGGTGCATGGCTAGGCATCCGACAGAGGTACTCGTCCCGGACTAGTACCCTCCTCCGTATCCTCCCCCAGCCCGAGGGTAGTGGGCTGAGACGTCGGGATCCTCCCATCGGCCTATAGCTTCCACGCGACGAGGAACGCGGCGATGACCAGTAGCGCCTTGAGCGCGAGGTCGAGGTAGTCGACCCATACGGACCCGATCTCGATCTCTCGAAGCTCCTCGAGGCTCTCGAGCTCCTCGAACGGGTAGCGGGTGCTCATAGCGCGGTGTCCTCCCGGGACGATGTGCAGTGGTGGCACTTCCGCGTGCCGAAGGGTGCCGAGACGAGCTCGCCACCGTAACGGGTCGGTTCGTCGGATAGGCGACGTCCGCACTGGACGATTGCATCGCCCGCGACGACCGACTGGACGAGGTGCGCGACCCCGTAGCGGGACCGCATGACCCACGCCCCGATCTCGACCTTCATCGTCGCTTCCTCCGTGCTAGCGCGTCCACGATGAGCATCGCTCCGAGAGCGAGGACAAACGCGGCTGCGAAGACGACGTGCTCCGGGCCCATAGGCCTATCCGCCCGTAGGACCCGGTACGCCTGGCTTCTGGAAGCCTCCGCCCGTGATGAGCGCGAGGACTACGCCGATGCCGGCGCGGAGACAGGCCGCGAGGACGCCGTCCCAGAATTCGGGGGTGAGATCGCCGATTCCGGTGACGGTCGAGAGCGCCTGGAGGAGCGGGATGGCCGCTCCGAGCGCGATCGCGATCAGGAGCTCCGGGACGATTCGGAAGTTGTAGGTAGGAAGGTTCATTGGGTTCCTCTTCTGCTAGTCGTCGTCGTCGGGAGGCGGCTGTAGGCGGAGGAGACAGCGGAGGCAGAGCCGCCGATCGCCCTCCGGGCTCTCCACGACCCACGTCTTGGTGTCGAGCCGTCCGCAGCGTGTGCACGGCTGTTGGCGAGGCCCGCGGATCGCCGTCACGACGACCTAGAGGCCGGCGCGCTTCCGGAGAGCGGTCTCGGCCGTCGCCTCCGCGCGGACGAGCTTCGTCCACTCGCCGGATTCGGCTTGACGGCCCTGCTCGACGCCTGCGACCTGCGCCTTGGCGACGAGCTCCGCGACGGCCTCCTCGGAGATCCCTCCCACGCCGGTCGTCTCGATCGCCTCGAGCCGGACGAGGTCGCGCTCGTGGATAAAGCCGACGCCGTAGCCGGCGCCCTGGAGTGCCAGCCACCTCGTCCGCTTGTCGAAGACGGTCCCGTCCGAGAGCGTGAGATTGGTCCCGGAGACCCACGCGATCGCGGGAGCGTTCGAGCCGCCCGGTCCGATCGCGAAGAGCCTGCCGGCGTCGTAGTTGCTACGGTCGAAGGCCGGAGACGAGCGGACCGTAGCGCCGCCGGCGAGGATCGCGCGCCGGTTGACGATCGGCTCGGCGCCCTTGAGGTAGCTCATCGAGTCATCCTCCAGGCCGTACAGGATCGGGATCAGCCGCTCGCCGGCGTCGGTCCT
This sequence comes from Chloroflexota bacterium, assembly GCA_024636135.1. Classification (GTDB taxonomy): domain Bacteria; phylum Chloroflexota; class Limnocylindria; order QHBO01; family QHBO01; genus JACDBZ01. The sequence continues at coordinate 17,580 of JAGXHP010000142.1, read as the reverse complement.
CGTCGTCGGCTGGGCCCATCCGTGATTGAACAGCGGCCGCGGGTCGCGAATCGTCGTCTCCTGCGAGAGGAGGTCCGCGTAGCGCCGCCGTGCGTAGGTGCGGAAGCGCGGATCCGCGAGCGCTCGCTCGAGGTCCGCCGGCATCCCGGCGAACGAGAAGGCGTAACAGGCCGCGTTCGGGTCGCCGACCTTGTCGCCGAGGATCCTCCGCACCTCCGCGTTCGGCGCGTAGGTCGGCGGCGTCGGGTTCATCGAGTGCGCGGCTCGGTCGACCGGGACGAGGAGGAGGACGCCGAACGTCCCGGTGGCCGCGTCCCACCACCAGAGCTCGTGATACGACGCGTTGCGGTCGGCTCGGTCGATGAAGAATTGCGCGGTATCGAGCGCGCCCCGCCGGCCGGGTCCGCCGGCCGTCCAGTGGCACGCGATCCCGCGACTCGGGAGGCCGCCAACGATCGCGGTCTGCGGGATCCCGACGAGGTAGTGCTTCTCGACGATATACACGGCCTACAGCTCCCGGACGACGTACTGATTCGAGACGACGTGCGCGATCGCGTCGGAGAGCTCTCCGACGAAGACGCAGGCGCCGCACGCGAAGAGGTTGCGGACGAATCGGATCCGCCGGACGGTATGCCGGCGGCCGCTCACTCCTCCGGCTCTTCCGGGTCGACCCCGTCGGCGCCGACCGGGCGTCCGTCGTATTCGACGACCGAGACCGCGTCGCCGTCGTGGAGTACGTCGCCCTCGACCGCCGTCTCGACGGCCGCGAGCTCGTCGTCGACGTCCTGGACCAGGACGGCGAGCGCTCCGGCTCGGATCTCGAAGGTCGTCACCTCTCGGCCTCCGCCTCTTCGACCGCCGTCTCGACGGCCGCGTCGCGGAGATCGCGGCGCTCCTCGCCAAACTTGCGATCTTCTCGCTGCTCCGACGTCTCGAGCTCGTCGTGATCACGCTCGATAAAGGCGCCGGTCCAGTAGGCGATGAGCCAACGGCCCGAGACGATATCGACGGCGAGGAGAATGAGAACAAAGAGCAGGGAGGTCACCTCGCCGTCGACGCCCCAGCCCCAGAGGCGATTAGCCGCGAGGAACGCGGCGAATACGCCGAGAGCCGCCAGAACGATCGAGACGTGCCAACGATCGCGAAGCGCCTGCGAGCCCGAGGACCGATAGCGCCGGAGGACCCACGCGGTGAGAACGGGCAGCAGACCGGCCGGGATGAGGAGCCAAATGCCGACCTCGAGGAGCTCCCTCATCGCCTTTCTGCCAGGACGCGATCAGCGCGGCGATAGGCCTCGGCCAGTACCTCGTCACGTCGCCGCCCCGTGAGCCGGGACAGGCGTCCGGCCATACGGCTCTCTTCGAGATCGAGCGCGGTCCTCTCGGGCGGCGTAGTCGTCTGGTGAGAATGTCCGAACATACGAGCTACCCACTGCTGTATAGGGTTCACGGCTCCGACCGCCTCTCCGCCTCGTCAAGAGCCATCCCCGCGAAGCCCATCGAGGCTAGATATCTCTCTCGCCAAAACAACGCATCATCCTCGGCGCGCTCGGCGCGGTGGAGGAGCGCTCGATACAGGAGTCCGGCGACGGTCGAAAGAGCGCCGGCAACGGCAACGAGCGTGGGGTCGATCTGCAATATCGACCTCCGGCAAGTAGAGTTTTTGGGTGCGGGATCCGGAGTCGAACCGGACGGGGTCGGTGCATGAGACCGACACGGCCCTCGCCTTCCCGCACGAATGCCCGACGCAGCGGGAGCCACGCGTCGGGTGGCCTGCCGGGCTCGAACGGCTCGCCCTGCCTATATCGGGTTGCGGCCGAGCATACTACAGACGCGCGGATCCTCGACGACGGGTATCGCGTCGGTCGGCTATGCTCGACCGAGCCCATCGGGCCTGGCACGGGCTCGGTACGGTCTCCAGCGAAGAGGCCCGCGGTATCGCGGGTCTCTTCGTTGTCCGGCTACCGCTTCCTCCGACCCTTCGGCCCGGGTCGTCCGAGGCTCTCACGGCGATAGCGCTCGACCTCGCGCCGCTCGATCGTCCAGATCGGTCCGACCCTCTTCCCGCGGAGCCGGCCGTTGTGGATCTGCACGCGGAGCGCGCCGGCGGTGACGCCGAGCTCCTCCGCGGCCTCGCGTAGCGTCATCGCTCGCCGGGTCACGACGCCGCTAGACACGCGTCGAATGCCTCGTCCATCCGCTGTTGCGCGTCCTCGTCGGGTGGAGCGCGATCGCCGAGGATCTGCTCCACGCGGGCCCCGAATTCGGCGAGGTCCTCGTCGGGAAAGTCGAAGTATGCCGCCTCGATGGCGATCACGAAGTCCAGGAGGAGGATCGAGTCGTCGAGCAGCTCGTTGATCGTGGCGATACACGCTAGCGGCGCGACCTCGACCTCCACGATCCGCGGCGTCGGGATAGGTCCGGGCACCTCCACGATCCGCGGCGTGGGAGTAGGCGCCGGAGTCGGAACGGGCGCTGCGGCGCAACCCGCCAGTAGCAGCGCCAGGATTACATATCTCATCGTGGGTCCTCCTTGCTTGTATCGCTCCGGATCCTTAATCGCGTCGCCTCCGCTGCCAAAAGGATCGCGGCCCATATCCAAACCGCGGCTCCGACGAGGACGAGGACGGCGATCCCGCCGACGATCTCGCGGATCACTCGCCAGTTATCCTCGCGCGTCTGGCGCCACGGCTCGGCCTGCCGCCACGGAGGACGGACGCCCGAGCTCCGGTACGGGTGTCGTCGGTTCATCGGTCTCTCTCCTCGTTCTCTGAACAACCGCCCGCGGCGGTATGCCACGTGAAGCAGTGGGGACAGCGGATCCGCTCGACGGTCGTCGGCTCGCCCTCCGGCCCGAGCGGCTCGAGGTTGCCGTCGACCTCCGTCCCGATTCCGAGGCGATCCATCTCCTCGGCCCAGTGCTCGCTCATTCCTTGGTCTCCTCTCTCGTCTCGACGCCGGCCGCCTCGAGGAAGCGCTCCCGCCGGAATCGTCTGTTGCCGTTCCGATCGAGACCCATCTCGAGGTGGAGCGCGTCGGCGATCGCGTCGACCGCTGCGCGGAAGCCGGTGTCCCACGCGCGCTGCTCGCGGCCGGATCGAGGATCCGTCGGACGGCTCGCGTGGCTGTAGCGGAGGTTGAGCGCGATCGCCTCGAGCTCTCGCTTGTAGATCATCGGACCGCCTCCTCCCACGCCTGCTTCGCTCCGTAGGCGAGCTGGCGACCTTCGAGGAGGTAGATCACGTCGCCGTCGGGCTCGAACGGTCGGAAGCCGGGGTCCTCCTCCTCCTCCGCCTCGAAGGCGTGATGCTCGGGATGGATCTCGTGCTCCTCGGCGAATCCGCAGTGAGCGCAGTCGCCGATCGCCGCCGCGGCCGTCTCCGGCGCGACCCATACGCCGGAGATGTCGTACTCGAACGGCCAGTCTCGGCCGGTCATTAGTCGGACCTCGGTGCGCTCGTCGACGTCGAGTCGATCGAGGATCTCTCGGAGCTCTCGGATAGTCATCGGTAGGCCTCCGCCTCGGCCGCGACGGCGAGCCGGTGCTCGGCCTCGCCGAGCGTCTTCGCGAGCGGCCGGAGCTCCGTTCCGTCGGGACGCGAGAGCCGCCAGCGGGTCGTGCCTCCGCCGACGACCTTCTCGACAGTGCCGAGGAGCCACATCGCTCCATGCCCGCCAGTCTAGATGCGTGAGAAGCAGGACCGCTACACTCTCACGCATGGGCTACGACCTCGGGGGAGTCGAACGCAAGCTCGCCCGCGCAGACGAAAGTCTGGCAATCCTCTACGGCCAGCGGTCCATGTACCTCCGGGATCACGGAAACCGCTTCCTGACCCAACTCGATTCGCAGGACGAGTTGGTGTGCTCTCTTCGAGAGGCCCCGCCGCAGGAGATGGGGACGGAGGTAGGTGTCTTCCTCCATTTCTGCCGCTCCGCCCTCGACAACCTGCTCTGCTGCGTCGTGGACAGGCACACGGGACGCGTTGGCACCCGGCATCAATTCCCGATCTACGAAAAGGAGGCCGACTTCTGCCGGAAGCCGAAAGGTGGTGGGCTGCCAAAGGGGGAGTGGCAGACCAAAGGGGTATCCGATGACGAGTTCACATTCATCAAGGACTCGCAGCCGTTCAACGCGCGACCGGGCCTCGCGAAGTGGGAGCCGCTGGCCCTTCTCGGATATTTGAACAACATAGACAAGCACCGGCACATCCATGTCGCGGCGGCTGGCGCAGCGGTGCGGGTTTATGTCGGACCGTTCGCCAACCGACCGTTCCTGATCGTCGGTGCGGATGCCGTGCAGCGGAGTGGCTTTCTCGGACGTGGCGAACCGACGACGGGGTTCCTTACCAACCTCTACGTCAACGGCGAGCATCGGAGCAATGGGTACCGCTTCGTTGGCAGCGATCACCCAACAGAGATCGTCAGGTTCATCGGAGTCGGCGTCATGCCGGACGATGCGGAGGTGAACATGGATCCACGCCCCTCCATCGAGGTATCGTTCAGCGACGGAAAACGGCCAGTCACCGTCCATGACCTCATAGACATCCGAGCCACCGTTGTAGAGATCGTCAACTGGTTCCGCCCACGGATCACCTGATACCCGCCATGGACGGGGCAGCCTCCCGGTCAAGGGTCACGGCGCACATCCTGCGTGTGCGCCCAAATTGAGCCACTACCGGTCCCCGGCGTGACACGCGCCGTCAGACGACGGCCGGCACCCACTGGAGCTCGTAGACGCGGATCGGGTCATCGAAGCCGCGAAGCGCAACATCGCCCCGATCGGTGAAGACCAGGCGCTTTCCGAGGCTCAGATCACGGACCGGGCTCGAGCACAGCACGTGGTCACCCTCGGCGTGATCGCACAGCCGCGCCGCGAGCTGGACCACGGCTCCGAAGAGATCGCCGCGCTCGGTCACGGGCTCCCCCGCCGCCAGCCCGACTTTGAGGCTGAGCGGATTTTCGGCAGTGACGTTGTCGGCCGCGACGTCTCGCTGAATCCGGACCGCGGCGGATGCGGCCTCGGCGACAAGATTGAACGAGGCCATGATGCCGTCCCCCGTGTGCTTGACCTCACGGCCCCCGTTCGCCTTGATCGCCTCGCGGACCAATCGATCGTGCGTGCGCAGCACCGTCATCGCGCCACGGTCCCCGAGCCGCTGGGTGAGATTGGTCGACCCGACAATGTCGGTGAACAGGATGGTTCGGAAGGCCGTCTCCGCGTACGGCTCTTCGGACTTGGGCTCGCTGACCTTGCCCAGGAACGCCTGGACCATCGCGTCCTCGACCTCGATGATCTGGTTCGCGATGAGCCCGTGCCCCTCCCGATGGACCGCGTCCACCGCCTCGCGGTTGGGCCCCCGGGCGAGGCAGAAAGCGGTTCCGGCATCCGGGTCGTGCCAGTAAGTCAGGTACTCGACGCCGAACCGATCCTGGATCTCGATGTCCTTCATGTGGCCATCGGCCACGTCGCGCGCGGTCATGTCCGGGATTTCGTGGCGGTCCATGAACAGGGGCAAGGGCATTCCTCCGTGATCCCAAGCGTACACCCGCACGAAGAAGCCGGCCCCCGATCGTGGGAGCCGGCTCGTTCGTGCGGACGGGAGGTGAGGGGCTACTTGACCTCGACGGTCGCGCCGGCTTCGGCCAGCTTCTCCTTGGCGGCCTCGGCCTCCTCCTTGGTGACGCCCTCCTTGACCGCCTTCGGAGCGGCGTCGACAAGGTCCTTCGCCTCCTTCAGGCCCAGGCCGGTGAGCTCGCGCACGGCCTTGATCACGAGGATCTTGTTGGCGCCGACGTCGGTCAGCAGGGCCTCGAACTCCGTCTGCTCCTCGGCGGCTGCGGCGCCCGCACCGTCACCACCGCCGGCCGGTCCGGCGGCCACGGCCACCGGGGCGGCCGCGGTAACGCCGTAGCGCTCCTCGAAGGCCTTCACGAGCTCGCTGAGCTCGAGGACGGTCATCGTGTCGATCGCCTCGAGGATCTGATCCTTGTCCAGGGTCTTGGTTGCCATCGGTATCGGTTCTCCTGTTCTTCTGCTCGAGGCGGCGTCAGGCCGCGGTCTCGTTGGCTTGCTTCTTGTCGGCCACAGCGCTCAGCACGCCCACGAGGTTTCGCAGGTTGGCGGCGAGCACGGCAGCCATGCCGGTCATCGGTGCGGCCATCCCGCCGGCGAGCTTGCCGAGCAGGATCTCTCGCGACGGGAGCGTGGCCAGGCGGGTCAGCTGGGCGGCATCGATCGCCTGGCTGCCGAGCATCCCGCCGCGAAGGGTGACCCCGATGCGGGAGTACGGCCGGAACGCCTCGGTGAGGGCCTTCGCCATGGCGGCCTCGTCGCCGTCGATCGTGGCCAGCGCGGTCGGACCGTCGAGGAGCGGCTTGAGCTCGGCGCGGTCCGCCTCATCGGCAGCGATCTTCAGCAGGCGGTTCTTGGCAATGTGCAGCTGGACGCCGCTCTCACGCAACGCTCGCCGCACTGACTGCATGTCGGAGACCTTCAGGCCCCGGTAGTCGGCCACGGCCATGGCGGAGCTGGAGCGGAGCAGCTCCGCGAGCTCGGCAACGGCCTGGCGCTTCGTTTCGGTGGGCATGGGTTGGTCCTGGTCTCCTCCTTGGCATGCAAAACGGCGGTCTCGTGCACGCGACACGAGAACCGCCGTTCGTCAGCAAGTTCGTCTTCGTGCCTGCGCGTGCCGCGACGTCGGGACGATCCCGCGCCGGCGATTGGTCCGGGATTCGCACCCGGGACGCATCGCGGTCTGTGGCTCTTCGGTTGAGGTGACGCATCGTAGCCGATGCGTCCGCCGCTGTCCCGCGGCGGCCTAGGCGCTTGCCGCGGCCAGCGCCGATGGAATGTCGACCTTCACGCCCGGCCCCATGGTCGGAGCCAGGGTGAGGGTCCGCATGTACGTGCCCTTTGCGCCCGACGGCTTGGCGCGCTGGATCGCTTCGACGATCGCCGCAACGTTGGCCGAAAGCTGCTCCGGCGTGAAGCTGGCGCGACCGACCGACACGTGCACGATGCCGGCACGATCGACCTTGAACTCCACCCGGCCGGACTTGACCTCGCTGACGGCACGCTCGATGTCGAACGTGACGGTGCCCGACTTCGGGTTCGGCATCAGGCCGCGCGGGCCGAGCTTCTTTCCGAGGCGACCCACCGTGCCCATCATGTCGGGCGTGGCGATGGCCACATCGAACTCGAACCAGCCGTCGTCGATCTTCTTGACGAGGTCGTCGCCGCCGACGTCATCGGCCCCGGCGCGCAGCGCCTCCTGGGCCTTCTCGCCCTGGGCGAACACGATGACGCGCGACGTCTTGCCCGTGCCGTGCGGCAGCACCACGGTGCCACGCACCAGCTGGTCGGCGTGGCGAGGATCGATGCCGAGGCGGAGGTGCATCTCGACGGTGCCGTCGAACTTGCTCAGGCTGAGCTTGGGGAGCAGCTCGCAGGCCTCGCCGATCTCGTAACGACGCTCGGGCTCGACCAGCTTGGCGGCCTCGACGTACTTCTTCGAATGCTTCGGCATGTCAGGCCACCTCGATGCCCATCGAGCGCGCGGTGCCCTCGATGATCTTCATGGCCTGGTCGACGTCGTTCGCGTTGAGGTCCGTCATCTTCATCTCGGCGATCTCGCGCACCTGGGCGCGGGTCACGCGGCCGACCTTCTCCTTGTTCGGCTCCGCGCTGCCCGACTCGATGCCGGCCGCCTTCTTCAGGAGGGCCGCCGCGAGCGGCGCCTTGGTGACGAACGTGAAGCTGCGGTCCTCGAAGACCGTGATCTCGGCCGGCACGACGTACCCGCGCTGGTCGGCGGTGCGCTCGTTGAAGGCCTTGATGAACTCCATGATGTTGATGCCGTGCTGGCCCAATGCCGGGCCGACGGGGGGCGCCGCGGTGGCGGCACCGGCGGGCGCCTGCACCTTCAGCATCGCCCTGATCTTCTTTGCCATCTGTCTCCTCCGAGGTCCTGGCGGGGCGGTTCACGCCCCTCCCTCTTGATTGCGGCGGCGCGGAGGCGCCGTCATCGGTTTGTCGGGCTGGGAGTATATCCGTATATACTCCCGCGCCAAAACGTTCGCCGCCTAGAGCTTCTCGATCTGCAGGAAGTCGAGCTCAACCGGCGTCTCGCGCCCGAAGATGCTGACGAGCACCTTGACCTTGTTGCGCTCGGGGTTGACCTCGTCCACGGTCCCGATGAACTCGGCGAACGGCCCGTCCTTGACGCGCACGCTCTGGCCCTTGCTGTACTGGACCTTGAACTTCGGCGTCTCGACGCCCATCTGCTTGAGGATCTTCTTGACTTCGGTCTCGTCGAGCGGGAGCGGGCGGTTGCCCGAGCCGACGAACGAGGTCACGCCCGGCGTGTTGCGCACGACGTACCACGACTCGTCGCTCATCGCCATCTCGACCAGGACGTAGCCCGGGAAGACCTTGCGATTCACCGTCTGGCGCTGGCCGTTACGGATCTCGATCTCCTCCTCCATCGGGACGAGCACCTGGAAGATCTGGTCCTCCACGCCCATCGACTCGATGCGGTGCTCGAGATTCGTCTTCACCTTGTTCTCGTAGCCGGAGTACGTGTGGATCACGTACCACTGCTTCTTGGTTCGGTCCGCCTCGGGCATGTCGCCGGGGCGCGGCGCCTCGCGCGAGAGGCGCGCGGCTTCGCGTGCCTCGTTGCGCTCTTCGTTGGCGGTCTGCGTCTCATCGGCCATCTAGATCACCTGGTCCACGAGCGTGTTGAAGATCCGGTCGAGCACGAAGATGTAGACGCCCACCGCAAACGACACGGCCACGACCAGGAGGGTCAGCCGGATGACGGTCTCGCGAGTGGGCCAGGCGACCTTCTTGAGCTCGGCCCAGCTCTCGACCAGGTAGCGGCGGATGCCGGTCAACACGATGCGTTCGTTCTTCCTGCTACGGCGTGGTGGGCGACGGGTCGGTGGTGGCAGGGGCGACAGGACTTGAACCTGCAACCGCTGGTTTTGGAGACCAGTGCTCTACCAATTGAGCTACACCCCTCCGACACGGCCGCTATTTTGTCTCCCGGTGCAGCTGATGCTGGCGGCATCGCGGACAGAACTTGTTCAGTTCCATCCGGCCCGGGTCGTTTCGCTTGCTCTTCCGCGTGCTGTACGTGCGCTCCTTGCAGACGGTGCACGCCAGTGCGATCACGGGTCGATTCTCGGCCTTGGCCACTTGGTTCTCATTCCTCGTCGTCACCCCCCTGCCGATCGGTTAGGCGGCCACGCTGAACTAGGGCCGTGGACCGGGGGAAAGCAAGGAAGATTCTACGGCCGAATCGGCGCCGATGTCAACGAAGCCCCGCCTCGTGGTCACGCCGGCGCAGCACGATGCGAGTGAACGGCAGCCGGACGTCGCTGAAGACCTCGATGCTGACGAGGAAGCCGAGGAAGATGAAGATCACGCCGAGGAGCTCGCCGAGGAAGAAGGCCCAGGTCACGCCGAAGCGGTTCAATCCGCTCGTCCAGCCGGGAATGAAGCCGCCGATGGCGATGAGCATGGTGGCCGGCACCCGCGAGTTCAGCTCACCGGCGAGGAGGGCGCGCCACGCCGCCGGCAGCGATGCGAAGAAGTTCACGACCACCGCCACGGCCCGCCCGATGGCGCCGATGACCGGGGGGCCGCCGGTGATGCGCAGCACCCGCACCTTCGGCATGAAGATGTACGCCGAGTACACCGCGCCGAAGACGAGCGCGAATGCACCCGCGATGTTGAACGGCGGCGTCAAGACCCGAAGGTCCGAAGGAAACGCCGTCCCGGTCGGCACGCCGGTCGCGTCCACGTGGAATCCGGGGGCGGCGACGGGTGCCGTGAGTGTCAGGACGGCGACCGCCACGGACGCGAGGCCCAGGATGACGGCAGCGGTCGGCGCCACGAGCCGGCGCCGGACCCGCGTCACGATCGCCAGTGCGATCGCGGCGGCCGTTGCCAGCGCGACCACGGTGATCACGGTGGCCGCCGAAGCGGGGTCGCCCTCGCGTGAGCGGGCGACGGCCGACAGGATGCTGAACATGCCGCCGGCGAAGACGCTGGCCGCCACCACGTAGCCGAACCGGGTTCGGTTCAGGAGGAAGACCGTGCCGAGGCCGAGGTAGGCGGCGACGCCAAAGGCACCGAACAGGTACCAGCCGCGATAGAGCACCTCGTTCCAGCCGAACGCGGCTCCGAGGAGCTCCGTGCCTGCGCCGATGCCGTACCACACCAGGCCGAGCGTCCAGACCAGCTGATACGGCTGCCGGCGACGGAGCCACTGGTCGGCGACGAGCACGGCAAAGGCAAAGGACAGCACCGTGCTGAGGAGCGGAAGGGCGACGTTGGCATCCACCGCGCGAAGACGCCTCCTGGGTGTGCTGCGAGAGCGGCGGGACGTTGTGGAGCCCACGTCCGGGTTCGAACCGGAGACCTCTTCCTTACCAAGGAAGTGCTCTGCCGACTGAGCTACGTGGGCGCGCATCGATACGTCACCCGCGGTCGGCGGGCGTCTTCAGTGTCGCAGCCTGAACCGATACTCGACAACCATCGGTCAATCTCGGCAAATCTGTGCCGAATGACCGAGGATTCGATCGCGGTCCCGGGGCGTCTTCGGTTGGGAAGTCTTGGTGGGCAGGGAGGGAATCGAACCCCCACAGTCGAAGACGGCTGATCTACAGTCAGCGGAGCTCACCACCTGCTCAACCTACCCACGAAATACGCCGGCGCGTGGTGCGTCGCCGACGGTCGCCGATGGTATCAGACGGACCCAGCCCCCTCAACTGGGCCGGTCGTCCGTCCCGCCAAGGGAATGCGACGAGTGGATTCGAACGGCGATGGCGGCAACGGCGTGATCGGGCTGAGCATCTCATTTCCGCGCAGTCACCAACCCCACGCCCCCAGCCGCGCGCAACGCCATTCAGGGATGTGGCCGACAGCGTTTTGTCGAGCTGAGCACCATGCTTCCCCGGGAGCCAGGCGACTGGGCCGGATTCACATCACAGGGCGCGATGGAGGAAGGCTGCCATCTGCTCGCGGGTGACGTTCGCCCTCGGGCAGAAGAGGCCGGTGCCACAGCCACCGGTGATTCCGGACTTGGCAAGGCGGTTGATATCACCCTGGTGGATCGACCCGTTGTCGTCGGTGAAGTAGTCGATAGAAGCGACGGGGAGCTTGAATGCCCGCGCCAGGAAGCTGGCCATCTGCTCCCGCGTCACGAGCGCCTTGGGGCAGAACTTGCCGGTTGCGCAGCCACCGGTGATTCCGGAGGCGGCCAGTCGGTTGATGTCACCCTCGTGGGGTGAGGCATTGTCATCGGTGAAGAAGTCTTTGCTCGTCGCCGGAAGGCTGAGCGCCCGGGCCAGGAATGAGGCCATCTGCTCACGCGTGACGGATGCCCGCGGGCAGAACTTGGTGGCCGAACAGCCGGCGGTGATGCCACGGTTGTAGAGCCAGAAGATGTCGTTCTTGAAGGCGCTCGAGCCCGTGTCCGTGAACGGGCTGACCGCGGTCCAATCTCGCGCCACGGGCAGACCCGGACCCGTCGCATTCACCCCCTGCACCTCGAAGGTGTGCGAACCGAGGCCGAGGCCGCTGTAGGTCTTCGGCGAGGAGCATGTGGTGAACGAACCGCCGTCGAGGGCGCATCGATACGACGTCGGGCTGGGCGCCCCGGTGAAGGTGAAGGTTGCGCTGTCCTTCGTGGTATTGCCGGTCGGGCCGGTCAGGATCGTGGTCGTCGGGGTCGGGGTCGCACCCGGGTCATAGCCGGCGCAGTTGAGCCTGACCGTGACGCGCGAGGAATTCTTCGAGTACGAAACGCCCGCCTGCGTCCACGTCGCCTTGCCCATGTTGAAGACGGTGTCGTCGAGCGTTCCGTGCGCGCCTGGCTTGTCGCAGGCGACGTCGACGTTCGAGTTCACCCGCACGTTGACGGTGACCACCACGGTCGTGCCAGCCGCAACGCTCCCGATCGGGCAACGAATGTTGTCCGGCCGCGGACTGCCACACTTGAAGGAACCGGCGCCATTCAACGAATAGGACACACTCTCGATGGCAATCTGTGGATAGTCGAACGCACCGTCCGCGACAATGAGCTCCTGCACGGCGGCGCTCGCCGTTGTCGTGATCGTGTAGCTGTAGGCGGCACCGGGAGACTGGTTGCCGCTCGCACTTGTCGTTTTCTGAATCGACACGCTGTTCGCATCGGCGGCGACGAACTGCGCAGGGACGAGCAACGAGGCGGCGAGCGCGAACAGTATCGGCAGGATCTTCGCGGCGTGGGCACGGCGAACGGTGAGCGTCGAAGACATGCGGTGGTTTCCCCTTTGGCATACGCCAACAATGGCCCGCGAATCGTACGTCGTGCGTCGTGAGTCGGCTACCACCAAGTGCCGCTCCTCCAGGCCGTTGTCTCAGGCGAACGCAAGTGGCTCGGCGCGTTGTTGAACCCGGGCGCTGCATGCGCTGGAGCCGAGGGTGGGAGTCGAACCCACAACCGTCGGTTTACAAAACCGATGCTCTGCCATTGAGCTACCTCGGCGGGCCTCGCGGAGTGTAGCAACTCCCTCAGGCGGTCCGTTGGCGGACGACCTCGAACAGCAGGAGCGCGCCGGCCGTCGATGCGTTCAGGCTCGCAACCTGGCCCGCCATCGGGAAGCTGACCAGGAGATCGCACCGTCGCCGTGTTGCCCCGGACAGACCGCTGCCCTCGCTCCCGACGACGACGGCCAGAGGACCGGTCATGTCGGTCTGCCAGGCCGATGCCGGCGCATCCTGGTCTGCGGCCGCGAGGCGCAGGCCGGCCGACTTGAGCTCATGAATCGCATCCCCGATCGTCGGCAGACGGCCGATCAGCAGGTGCTCGCTGGCTCCCGCGCTGGCCTTGACGGCGGCGGTGCTGAGCGGGGCTGCCCCGCGCTCCGGGAAGACGACGCCATGCACGCCGGCCGCCTCGGCGGAGCGCAGAAGGGTGCCGAAGTTCGTCGGGTCCTGGAGATGCTCGAGCACGAGCACGAGGGGCTCGGCGCCCGCTCCCGCGGCGCGCGCCATCATCTCGCTCACGTCGGCCCAGCGTCGCTCCCCCACCTCGAGCAGCACGCCCTGGTGGCCGTCGAAGGCGCCGATCCGCGTCATCTGGTCGGCCGGCACGCGATCGACCGGCACGTGCGCGCGGCGTGCGGCGTCGGTGATCGCGCGGAGCTCGGGCGCCGGGCGGGCGCTCGACGAGATCAGGAGGCGACGCGCCTCACGACCGGCAGCGAGCGCCTCGATGACCGGCCGTCGACCGCCGATCCACTCCGTCATGCGCTCCGCTCGACGATGGCCACGGCCCAGGCCGCGATTCCCTCGTCCCCGGTGAATCCGAGCCCGTCCGACGTCGTTCCCTTGACGGAGACCGCATCCGGCCCGATCCCGAGGATGCTCGCGATGCGGGCCGCCATCTCATCGCGGCGCGGCGCGATGGCCGGTCGGGCCGCCGCCACGCTCACGTCGACGCTGACGGGTCTGAAGCCGTTTTCGGCCAGCAGCCCCACCGCCGTGGCGCTCAGGGCGCTCGAATCCGCGTCTGCCCACTCCGCGGTGTGCGGGAAGAGGGCGCCGATGTCGCCGAGGGATGCCGCTCCCAGCAGCGCGTCGACGATCGCGTGCAACACGACGTCGCCATCGGAATGGCCGAGCGGCCCGCGCGGCTCGTCGTCCCAGGCCATCCCGCCGAGGCGCATCGGGCGGCCGTCCACCAGCCGGTGCGCGTCGAATCCGATGCCCGTGCGCACGCCGGGGCTCACGGCCGACTGCGGCAGGGTGACGACTCGCTCGGCGAGGATGGCGCGCATCGGGGCCACGTCGCCCGGCTCGGTGAGCTTGCGATTGCCGGGGTCGCCGGGGACCGTCAGCACGGGCACGCCCGCGGCGGCCAGCGCGCCGGCGTCGTCGGTGATGGGTCGACCCCACGCATGCGCCTCCTCGATCGCGGCTCGCAGTGCGCCCAGCGTCGCTCCCTGCGGGGTCTGCGCCGCCGCTACCTCGTCGCGCTCGACCGGCGCCACGACACGCCCGCCGCGTACCCGCTTGAGCGAGTCGACCACGGCCGTCACGGGCACGATGGCACGCTCGCCGCCCTCGGCGACCAGCGCCGACACGACGGCGTCCACCAGCTCGGGGGTGACCGCGGGGCGGGCGGCATCGTGGACGACCACCAGGGTCTCGTCACCATGCCCCGCACCGGTCAAGCCCCACAGGCCCTTGATCACGCTGTCGGCGCGCGTCGACCCACCCGGAACGATGATGCATCGCCGCTCGTCGGGTGGCAGCGCTGCCCCGAAACGCTCTTCGGCATCGGCCGGGACGACCACCGCAACGTGTTCGAGCCCGGGCTGGGCGAGGAGAACGTCGAGCGCCCAGCGCCAGGCCGGGCGGCCCCAGAAATCGGTCCACAGCTTGTCTCGGCCCATGCGTTGGCTGCTGCCGGCCGCGACGAGAATGGCTGAGACCGGCGAGACGGACGGCGTCATTGCCGGCGCTCAGCTTGCGTCGGATCGGGGCTGGGCGAAGATCATCCGGCCGGCGACGGTCTGGAGGACGCGCGTCACGGTGATCGGAAGATCCTGGTCCAGGAAGCGGTAGCCGCCCTCGACCACGATCATCGTCCCGTCGTCGAGGTAGCCGACGCCCTGCCCAGCCTCCTTGCCCTCCTGGATGATGCGCACCGTCATCTCCTCGCCTGGATGCAGCACAGCCTTGACCGCATTGGCGAGCTCGTTGATGTTCAGCACCCGGATGCCCTGGAGGTCGGCTACGCGGTTGAGGTTGTAGTCGTTCGTCAGGATGGCCGAGCCGTGGTCACGGGCGTAGGCCATGAGCTTGGAGTCGACCTCCTCGACCTCGGGATAGGTGGCCTCGCTGATCTCGACGGCGGTGACCGCATCCTTCTGAAGGGCGGAAAGCATCTCGAGGCCGCGTCGCCCGCGGTTGCGCCGCAGCGCATCCGGCGAATCGGCGATCCGTTGCAGCTCGTCGAGGACAAACCGCGGGACGACGAGTGTGCCCAGGACGAAGCCCGTTCTTGCGATGTCCACGATGCGCCCGTCGATCACCGCGCTGGTGTCGACCACCACCCGGTTCGACGGGCCGCGCCCGCGCGCCCCCGGGATCCAGCCTGCGACTGCAGGCAGCAGCACGTCGCGCTTCTGCAGCGTGGCGGCCAGCATCATCACCGCTAGGAACAGGGACACGATCGGCGGTCCGAGTGACCCGAGCGTTCCGCCGACCGCGGCCAGCGGCACGCCGACCAGCAGGCCCATGACAAGGCCGATGACGACGGCAGCCACGCCGAGTCCAAACTCCCCCGCGCCGGCCTCGCTCAGCTTCTCGACGGCACGGCGGACTGGGTAGATGGTGATGTACGGGATGGCCAGATACCCGAACAGCAGCGTCGCCACCACGAAGGCGGTGAGGAACGCGGGGCGATTCGCCGGCTCGATGATGTCGCCCGCTCGCTGGAGCAGGGCCAAGCCGAGCGCAAAGCCGAAGAGGGTGCCCAGCAAGGCACCCGTGAACTGGATGATCCGTGTCATGGTTTGATGATTCCGCGATGAATGAAGACTGCTCGCCGCCCACGGCTCGGGGAGATGAAACGAGATCCATCGCGCCGCGGAAACGAGGCCGCCCACACTAGCACGCGACCCCACCGGAGTCCACGGCACGGCCCAGTCGCGACTCAGCCCTCGAGAACGTGCTCCAGGGCCTCGCGGATCGTCGACGCGACGACCATGCCGCTCGGCGCAGTGCGGCCCCGCTCGCCACGCGCCGGACCGGTAACGAGGGTCCCAAAGCCGAGACGGCCCGCTTCGAGCAGCCGCCGGTCGGCGCGCACGGCGGATCGCAGGCGCCCCGACAGCGCGACCTCCCCGGCCAGGACGACCCCACGGCGAACCGGTCGGTCCCTCAGGCTGGACGCCAGGGCGGTGGCAACGGCCAGGTCGGCCGCCGGTTCATCGATGCGAAGGCCGCCGGCGACGTTCACGTAGACGTCGTGGCCACTGAGGTTGAGCCCGGCATGGCGCGCCAGCACGGCGATCAGCATCAGGACGCGGTTCGCGTCGATGCCCGTCGTGGCGCGACGGGGCGATCCGTAGCTCGTGGATGCCGACAGGGCCTGGATCTCGACGGCCAGCGGCCGCGTCCCCTCGAGCGCGATCGTGACGGCCGACCCGGCGCTCGGCGCCTCCTCCGACTCGAGGAAGAAGCGGCTGGCGTCCTCGACCTCGGCCAGTCCGTCGCCGCGCATTTCGAGCACGCCGACCTCGTCCGTTGATCCGAAGCGGTTTTTCGCCGCACGCAGCAGGCGCGTCGAGCCCAACCGCTCGCCCTCCAGGTAGATCACGGCATCCACGAGATGCTCGAGCGTTCGCGGGCCCGCCACCGTGCCCTCCTTGGTGACGTGACCGACCAGTGCGATGCACGTCTGCCCGGCCTTGGCCAGCTCCGCGAGCCGTGCCGCGACTTCGCGCACCTGGCCTACGCTGCCCGCCGGACCGGCCAGGTCGGGGCTGGTCAGGGTCTGGACGCTGTCGACGACGGCGAGCGCCGGCGAAACAGACTCGATGGCGGCCAGCGCGGTTTCGAGCTCCGTTGTGGCGGCGAGATCGAGCCCATCCACCACTCCGCCGATGCGCTCGGCCCGGCCGCGGACCTGCGCCGCGGACTCCTCGGCCGTCACATACAGGGCCCTTCCCCCGCCCGCCGCCACCCGCGCAGCGAGCTGGAGCAGGAGGGTCGACTTCCCGATCCCGGGGTCGCCGCCGATGAGGATGATCGAACCCGGCACGAACCCCCCGCCGAGAACGCGGTCCACCTCGCCCAGCCCGGAGGTCAGACGGGCGGCCTCCGCGCTCGTGATCACACCGATCGGTGATACCGCGGCCGATCCGGCCACTGAACGGGCGGCGGATGACGGTCGCGAGGGTGCCCGCGGGGCGGCGATCGTCTCGACCAGGGTATTCCAGGCGGCGCACGATGGGCACTGTCCCGACCACTTGGGTGAGGACGCGCCGCACTGCTGGCAGAGGTAGGCTGTCTTGACGGCTGGCACGATGCTCCGGGCGCAGATAGGTCCGGCCCATGGTGAGGCCGAGCGCTTACCCCCGCGTTATCGCTGGCTTACCGACCGGCCTTCGCCGGCTGCCGCTTCGGGGTTCCGCCGCGCTCGATCGTCAGGGCGCCATCGGGCCCGACGTCGACGGTCACGGTGTCACCAGGGCTGAAGCTCGCCTGGAGCATGCGCTCCGCCAGGGCGTCCTCGATCTGGTTCTGAATCTCTCTGCGCAGCGGACGCGCGCCATAGGCCTGGTCGTAGCCCTTGGTGATGATGGCGTCCTTGGCCGCATCGGTGACGACCAGTTCCATCTCCTGGCCGGCCAGCTGGTCCTTGACCCGGGCCAGCAGCAGGTCGACGATCTCGCGGATCTCCTCGCGCGTCAGCTGACGGAACACCACCGTGGCGTCGATGCGGTTGAGGAACTCGGGACGGAACGTGGTCTTGAGCTCTCCGAGCACCTTGTCCTTCATGCGCTCGTAGTCCGATGC